>NZ_JBSSCZ010000003.1:0-136942 GCF_054060215.1 Thermostichus sp. OS-CIW-30
GTCTACTATATCCCTCTCAATGACTTTTGCCAAACCGCCTAAAGCTCAGTAAATTCAGCAAAGTTCAGGGTTTTGGGGGTTAGAGGCATGCTCCCTGAACGCTCGGCGCCGCTTCCGCGACCATCCCTGGCTCCTTTCCCTCTGGGAGAGGGGGCAATGCAAACAACTGTAGATTTGTACAAACAACTGTAGATTTGTACTGAGATGATCTTGAGAGTTTTGGACTAGAGCTGGGTGGAGCTCTCCTAAGACTAGGTAGCCCGTAGCTGCACCGGCATAACCAAATAACAGAGCCGCATTGCCCCAAGGGGCTTCCAGATGGCCGGCTGCGTGGCGCCGTTTAGCTCCAGGCTCACCTGCTGCGTATGAAACACCCTGAGGGCATCCAGCAGGTAACGCACATTGAAGGCCAGCTCCAGGTCAGGACCAGACATCTGCACTGGCAACGATTCCTCGCCACTGCCCACATCGGGCGCCTCGGTGCTGATGCGCAGGGTTTGGGTTGCGGCAGAAAGATTGAACTTGACGATGTCGTTTCTTTGGGCAGCAAGTACTCCCACCCGTTCCAGCGACTCAATCAAAGGCCGACGCTCCAGGGTTATCTGCCGCTCAAATTGCCTGGGAATCAGGCGGTTGTAGTCGGGATATTGGCCCTCCAAAAGGCGGCTGGTGATCCGCTGTTGGCACTGCGTTTTGCTGGCGCGAGGAGGCAGCACAAACTGCACCTGGGAAGGGACTCCGTCCCGCTGACGCGAACGGTCAAACCTCAGCTCCACCGTAGAGGTGACGGTCTGTGTGCCGAGGATGCGCTCCACCTCTCGCAAAGTGCGAGCAGGAATGGTGAAATCCAACCCTATTTCCCCATGGGCCGAAGCAACCGGGATCCCTTCGGCCTCCACCTGCACCATCGCCAGACGGTGCCCATCGGTGGCTGCAAACTCCAGGCAAGGGGGATCCCCTGGCAAGAGCTTGACATGCACTCCTGTGAGCACCTGCTTGGTCTCATCTCCAGAGGCCGCAAAAAGGGTTTGGCCGATCCCCTGCAACAGGCTCTCGATGGGCAGCTCCAGAGCCTGAGCTGTCGGGCTTTCCTCCCCCGCAAAATCGCCATCTGCGTCGGCGGCGGGAAGCGATATCTCCGGCAGGGTGGGGTACTCTTCAGCCGACATGCTGCGCACTTGGTACTGGCCGGCTGCCGACATGAGAATCACAGGGGCACTCTCCTGGGCTTGGCTGCTCGCGTCAAGAGTCACTGGGCCGCTGGGCAGACGGCTGACGATGTCGCTGAGCAGCTTGGCCGGCAGGGTGGTGCAACCGGATCCCTTGACCTGAGCCTCGAACTCGCTGCGAATGCACAAGTTCAAGTCAAAGGCAGTGAGGGCAACCCGTTGAGTTTCCGCATCGACCTCTACCAACACGTTGGCCAAAACGGGCAGGGCGGGGCGGCTGGCCACAGCCCGTCCAACGGAAGCGAGGTGGTGGCTGAGATCGGCTTGCTCGCAGGTGAAGCTAAAACCCTCCAGCGGCGCGTCAACAGCTTCGTTAAAGCGGCTCTCCCCACGATAGGGAGCTGCAGTCTTGCTGCTGCGCAACACCAGCGCGAACGACTCGGTTTCCGATTCTCGATCCACAGGACGCTGAGCTTGCACCATCAGGGGCACTTGAGGGCTGAACATGCACATCCTACACCGGCTGCCCCGACTGGATCCCTGCCCTTGCAGACAAGTTTTGGAAAATTTGCCTCGCGCGTAGGACAGATCTGAAATTTCGATCCCTGCCTAATTTAATTTTTTGATCTAGTAGTAGTAGGGGCTGTGGAAACTGTGGAAAGTGATCGTCAACACCTTGCGCCATGAGCTTTTGAGCTTATTCCCCACCTGTGGAAAAACTGTGGATAACTTGGCCACTTTTCCACAGAGTATTTATACCTGTTAATAACTTGGGGGGTTTTTCCACAGGTTTTCCACAAATTTTTCAGGTTTTTCCACAGGTTTTCCACAGGCTAATGTTATGGTTTTCTGACAAATTCATAAAAATTAACGCACAGTCAGTGTAGGATCCCGTAATGTAGTGAGTCCTCCCCCTAGATATGGCCAGGAACTCCATCGGAGCTGGGGCGGGCTTCGCTGGATTTCCACAGGTTTTCCACAGGCTGTCCAAGAAAGCCTGGGATATTGCTCTGGGCTTGTCGGCCTTGCCTGGCCACCTGTGAGCTGACACGGGATTTTTGGCAAGACCCCAGAGGAGCGGGAAAGCGCTCTGCGCACCAGAAGCGGCAAAGGAGGTCAGGATGAGGATGGGACAGCGCCTGACCCAAAATTGGGCTGCTGCAGGAGCGAGTCGCAATAGGGATGCGGTCTAGAGTCCGTACCCGCGAAGGGCCAGGCGTAGGTCAACGGGATCCGTTTTGGTGATGGCGGGAGCGCAGCACGAGCACGTCAGAAAGCTGGCGCAGTTGACTTTGAACCTGGGTGAGCTGTTTTTTATCACGTACATCGATACAGAGATCGATCAGGGCGGTGCGGTTGGCAAAAGTTTGTACCTTAGCATTGCGAACATTGATACCTTGATCCGATAGGCGGGAAAGGATGTCCCGCAGCACCCCGACGCGGTCGATAACCTCCAGATGCAGTTCTACCGGGTAGATCTGGGTGCTCTGCCGCAGTTGCTCTTCGTTCCAGCGTACTGGCACCAGGCGTTCCCCCGAAACCTGAGCCACCCGTGGACAGTCCTGATGGTGGATACTAATACCCTTAAAGCGGGTGACTACGCCCAAAATCGGATCCCCCGGCAGCGGGTTACAACACTTGGCCAACTGGTGTTTCAGACCCTCCACCCCCAGAATGGGAGATTGGGATTTGACGGAACTGGAAGCCACAGAAGCCCGCGGCAACAACAGCTTGGATCCCTCAAGCGATTCCTCCTCTGTGGGAGCAGATACTGCCGGCCTGCTGACCTCCTGTAGCCGATGGATCACCAGCGTGGGGGTCGTCTCGCCATAACCCAGAGCGGCCAACAAATCCTCTACGCTGGCGTAGTTGAGCTTTTCGGCCACCTTCTGCATCCGCTCTGATTTGAGCAGGGCATCAAAGCCCGTTTTGCCAAGTTCCCGCTCCAGCAAATGCCGGCCCCGCGCGATGTTTTGCTCGCGATTGGAGCGCTTAAACCATTGGCGAATGCGATTGCGGGCAGAGCTGGTGGCAACGAAATTGATCCAGTCCAGGCTGGGATGGGCATTTTTGTGCGTGATGATCTGCACAATGTCGCCGTTGCGCAGGCGGGTATCCAGGGGCACGATCTTGTTGTTTACCCGCGCTCCTGCACAGTGATCCCCAATTTCGGAGTGGATGCGATAGGCGAAGTCCACCGGACAGGATCCCTGGGGCAGAGCCAGCAAGTCCCCCTTGGGCGTAAAGACGTAAACCTCGCTCTCAAACAGGTTCTCGCGAAGGGTGTCCAGATACTCCTTGTCATCTTTGAGGTCGTTTTGCCACTCCAAGAGCTGTCGCAGCCAGGTGAAGCGCTCCTCGTCGGGCTTGACAGTGGTGCTGCCGGCCTCCTTGTACTTCCAGTGGGCGGCGATCCCGTACTCAGCCACGCGGTGCATCTCTTCGGTACGAATCTGCACCTCCACCGGTCGTCCCTGCGGGCCAATCACCGCCGTATGCAAAGATTGGTAACGATTGGCCTTGGGCAGACCAATGTAGTCTTTGAAACGCCCAGGGATGGGGCGAAAGCAGTTGTGAACGACTGCCAGCACCCGATAGCACTCGCTGTTGGTATGCACGATCACCCGCACTGCCGAGAGATCGTAAATCTCGTGAAATTCTTTGTGCTGCTGCTGCATCTTGCGATAGATGCTGTACAAATGTTTGGGCCGTCCGCTGATCTCAAAGCGTTCCAGTCCCGCTTGAAGAAGGTTCTGCCGCAGCTCTTCGATAAAAGCTTGGATCTCGGCCTCTCGCTCGGCGCGCTTGGCGTTGACCAATTCCTGAATCTTCCGGTAAGCCTCGTAGTCCAGATACTTAAAAGCCAAGTCTTCCAGTTCCCATTTGAAATGCCAGATCCCCAGCCGGTTGGCCAAAGGGGCGAAAATTTCCATGGTTTCGGCTGCAATCTGCCGTTGCTTGCTGGGGGAGAGATACTGCAGGGTGCGCATGTTGTGCAAGCGATCCGCCAGCTTGACCACGATGACTCGAATGTCTTTGGCCATGGCCACAAACATGCGGCGGAAATTTTCCGCTTGCTGCTCGGTTTTGCTGGAGAAGTTGAACTTAGAGAGTTTGGTAACTCCTTCTACCAGTAGGCGAACTTCAGAGCCGAATTCAGCTTCCAGGGCTTCTGGGGTAACTTCTGTATCCTCAATAACATCGTGCAAAAGGCCCGCTGCCACCGTCACCGCATCTCCCCCCAGCTCCCGCAGGAGAGTGGCCACGGCTACCGGATGGGCAATGTAGGGATCCCCCGATTTGCGTTTTTGGCCCTGATGCAAACAATAGGAAAACTCAAAGGCACGGCGCAGCAGATCGGCTTCTTCAGCCGTGTAGGGCCGCAACCCATCGCCGGGATCCTCGGCACCGGAAAGCAGAGCACGCAGCCACCCTGGCACCTCAAAACTGAGGTTATTCAAGTCGAGACCTCTATCTGAGGTGGCAATGACAGCCGTCTGACCCATGCGAACCCGGCGAAAAGGGATGTTTAATTACTGACTATAGTTCATCCAGCTTAGCCGCCGACAGATTAGAGGAGGAAAAAACGGCTGGAATAAAAAGAGGCATTGGCTGTCTGCCAACGCCGACCGCTTGCCATCCTCGGCAGATCGAGAGTCAGTCTTCGCTCCACTCCTCGCAGTTGGCGATTAAATCGCAGAGGGGATCCGAGGGGCAGTAGTCTTGCAGCTCCAGCTCTTGGGCAATCGCCTGCCACTCCCGCTGCGGGAAAAAGGGTTGCAGGTGGGCAATGGCTGCAGAGCGGCGTAAGACCCCCTGCTGAATGAGGCGACGAGCTTCCTCCTGGATGGCCTCAACCGCATAGTGGGTGGCTTGTAAAGTGGGCATAGCTTAACCTACACGTGGGATGAATGGGACGCACCGAAGGGTCAGGGAAAATCTTGCCCTGTCACCCCCATCATAGAACTGGGTCTCGTTTCGTAGCAAGAGATACAAGTTTGTATTGCAGGCAACCTTAAGGCCCGCTTAAAAGCCCAAGCCATCGGCTCCTGCGGTCACTATGCCTTTTTCTGGGTTCAGAGTGACGATAGATCCATCCCGGATTAAGCGGGTAGCATCCTTGACCCCCACCAGCACCGGCACTCCCAGCCGCAGGCCAATGACTGCTGCATGAGAGGAGGCTCCCTCTTCTTCGGTAATCACGCCG
Source organism: Thermostichus sp. OS-CIW-30 (assembly GCF_054060215.1). Taxonomy (NCBI): domain Bacteria; kingdom Bacillati; phylum Cyanobacteriota; class Cyanophyceae; order Thermostichales; family Thermostichaceae; genus Thermostichus; species Thermostichus sp. OS-CIW-30. The sequence continues at coordinate 5,377 of NZ_JBSSCZ010000003.1, forward strand.
GCTGCCTGTTTGATCGCCTCCACATAGTTGGCGTCGGTGGATTGGGCAACCAAAATGTCTCCGGCGGTGATTTTGCTGGCATCGAGGCTGGATCTCAAGATGCGGGCCGGGCCGCTGACAATGCCTTTGCCAAACCCTTTGCCTTGAGCCACCACCGCTTTCACCACATCCACCTTGATCAGATCGGTGGATCCCGCAACGCCTGGCAGGGTTCCTGCACTGAGCACCACCAAGTCGCCATCCTTGAGCAAGCCATCTTCCTGAGCCAAGCTGATGGCCGCTTGAAAGGTCTGGCGGGTGGTGGCCAAATCCATAACCAACAGCGGATGTACCCCCCAAACCAACTGCAGCCGCCGTGCCACTTCCACATGGGGGGTTACGGCTAGGATGGGAGTGCGGGGGCGAAACTTAGAGACATTGCGAGCAGTAGCCCCTGTTTTGGTCAGGGTCATCACGGCTACAGCATCCAACTCTTGGGCGATCTCCCCCACGGCGCGGCTGATCGAGTCGGTGATCAGGGTTTTGGGCCGCATCCCGGCAGGACTGTTGCCGTTGTTTTGGCTCAGCTCCTGCATGGCAAGGGTGCGAAGGCGTTGTCGTCGGTCGGCGTAGGTCAGGTCAAAGTAATCGCGCTCGGTGCGCACGGCAATGCGGGCCATGGTGGCAACGGCCTCGACAGGGTATTTGCCCACAGCCGTCTCGTTGGAGAGCATGACGGCATCAGTGCCATCCAAAATGGCGTTGGCCACATCGGAGATCTCGGCACGGGTAGGTCGGGGGCTGTGCACCATGCTGTCCAGCATTTGGGTGGCCGTAATTACCGGGATCCCCAGGGAGTTGGCCAGGGCGATCACCCGCTTCTGCAGGATCGGCACCTCTTCCGCAGGCAGCTCTACCCCCAGATCTCCCCGCGCCACCATCACACCGTCGCTGAGGGCCAAAATCTGGGGCAGCTGTTCAATGGCCTCGTGTTTCTCGATCTTGACGATGATGGGTACCCGCTTGTCGGCTGAGCCGGAAGAAGGCCGTTTGGCTGAGGCAATGAGCTCCCGCAGCTCCAGCACATCAGAGGGATCCCGCACAAAGCTGAGGGCCACCCAATCCACCCCTTGGTTGAGGCCGAAGTAGAGATCTTCTTTATCCTTTGGGGTCACGGCGCGGATGCTCAGGCGCACACCGGGGAAATTGACCCCCTTGTTGTTGGAGAGGGTACCCCCGACAATGGTGCGGCAGAAGAGTTCGCCCGCTTCCGGATCCACGGCTTCCACCCGCATCTCCACTCGACCATCGTCGATGAGGATCGTCGCTCCTTCGGGCACTTCTTGGGCCAGCTTGTCGTAGGTGACCCAGCTGCGCTCTTGGGATCCCAAGACAGGTTTGCTGGTCAACACAAAGGGATCCCCTGCCTTGAGGGTGATCGAGCCTTCGGCGAACTTGCCCAGGCGGATTTTGGGCCCCTGCAGGTCTTGCAAAATGGCGACCTGGATGCCCAGATCCATCGCGGTTTGGCGGATCAGGCGAATGCTGCGGCGGTGTAGCTCGTGATCCCCATGGGAGAAGTTCAGGCGAAGGGTGGTTGCCCCTTGCAGGATCATCTCCCTGAGAATGGCTGGATTTGAGCTGGCAGGGCCGATGGTGGCAACAATTTTGGTGCGTCGAAAAGAATCCCTCAAATGCATGTCCACTGTTCCCAAGGGAGAGCAGCCCAGATCCTTCCCCCACATAGGGATCTCTCTGATTACGATAACCCGTTATGTCTTTTTTGAGGCACCGCTTTTTTAAAATCCCCAGCGAGAGAGGATGGGAAAATAGGCAAAGCAGAGTGTAGAGATCCATCTGGAGTCGAGCGATGCCGGTTGCCCCCGAATACGCCTTCCCCTTCGAGCACCATCAAAAGTTCTCTCTGGACAACCCCACCATCTCCAGCCCAGGGGTTTCCAAGCGGGAATACATAGCCAGCAAGGTATTGCAAGGTATCGTGAGCAATCCCCAGACTCCCGTCGGCGATTTGTCTCCTGAGCAACGACAGGCTTTGGTCTATACGGCGGTGTTGTTGGCAGATGATTTGTTGGCGGCCCTCGGCGCTCAGTAGAGAGGTTCTTGAGATTGCAGCGCACCCTCTTGGGGTGAGGTTTAGGCCGAGGTTGACCGTTCGCGGCGGGGGGCCGTAGGCTCTGCTACTACATACGCCGCAGCTGTTGCGTCAACTCTTCCCCCAAGCGCATCCATTCTGCCATCCCTTCGGGATTCACCTGTCGGTCATTCTGCCAGAGAATGAGGTGGGCGCCGGCCCCTTCGGCACAATAGTTGGGATGCTGCTCCCAAAAACCAAGGACGCCAGGATGGAACCGCAGCCGAACTTGGGCTTCATTCTCTCCTCGCAAGAGATAGCTCCGGGAGAACTTAGGGTGGCTCTCGAAATTGATATCTTGCATGCCAAAAGCTTTGGCGATGCCATGGAAAAGGGCATTTTCGGGGTGCAGCCGAAAACGCGGCAGATGAAGATCCTCGTGATAGGCGTAGAAGACGGACTGGCGATAAGTGCTGGAACTCTTGCCACTGCCGCGGGTGTATTGGTAATCAAAAACGGTAATCTCAGTGCCATCGATCAGCCGCTTGGACATCGAATTATAGAAACGCCGCCCATGGCTTCGTTCAAACAGTCCAAAGCCTGCTTGCAACAAGCGAGATCGAATCTCTTCAGGCAACTGGGCAGAAAAGCGCATTCCTAGCTGTGCAGCTACCTGCTCCAGAGCTTCTCGACGTTTCTTTTCGTGGTAAAGGGCTAGAGCCAAGATCCCGGCAGCCAGAGCTAAAAACAAGATAAAAATAAGCAACCCCATACCGTCTCCCTCGGCTTACAGACTGCAGCGCCCATCCCCACAATACCTGAGCAGATTTCCAAAAGGATCCCTGCCTTCGACCATTCAGCCGAGCGGTCTCCTCTTGTCTTTTGTAGAGAAGTGACCCAATACAGCTGAGTGTGTCAAAGTTTGACGAAATTGTAGGGAGCGGTGAAGTTGTTGTAGCGAATGCGCAGCCGCCCCTGGAAGGTCTGGTCTAGCTCCTCTACTTTTTGGGCAAAAACCGGCTCATCTTCCCAATTGATCAAAAACGAGCCGTTGTAGGCCATGTTTTCGGTGAGCAGATCTCCTTCTACGCGGTCGCTGGCCAAGGGGCTGAGGGCTGCTGTAAAGGTCTGGGCAATGCGCTGACGTCGCTGCTCTAAGAGCTGCTCCAGAGCCCGTCCGATCTCGACTACCGCGTCCAGCCCCAGAGGAGCGCCGGCCATTTCGTCTCGCCGAGCTTTGAGGGCAGGGTTTTCCTCTAGCCCCAGCTTGAGCTCCTGCTCGGGATCCCAGAAGACTTTGACTCCCACCTCCCGCTTGCCCTCCAGGCGCTCCAGCAGAGCCAGCAGATCCGCCAAGCGGGGCTGCACCAAGTCCCGTTCCACCTGCTCCCAGCCGCTCACCACCAGGCCAAATTGCAGAGGCAGCAGAGCCCGGTGTCCCTCGTTCATCACTTTTTCCAGCACGGCCTCATGGGCGAGCAAGTTGGCCCGGCTGGCCAGGTAGCGCTCCTGTCGAGCCTGGGAGTACAAGAAGGCCAGGGATCCCAGCCCATGAACCTGCACCGGCTGCTTGTCCAGCCCCACCACACTCAGATGACGCGGGCCAGGGGCAGCGACGATCCCGTAGAGGTAGAGGGCGCTATGGGGATTTGCCGTTGGCATTGCTGCGGGCATCTCCGATCAGCCACGTGAGGTTGGACTCTTCGGTGTCGATGGCATTGCCATCCGAGGAAATGCAGTAGCGACCCATCACCATCTGGTGGCGTAGGGTCACGCCTGCCGCAATCTGGGTGTAGTTAAAAATCAAGCTGCCATCCAGCGTACACCCTTCATTCAACACACATCCGTAGCCAATTGCCGTGGGGCCGATGAGTTTGACCCCGTCCGCCAAATAGCTGCTGGCCCCGATGTAGACCGGTGGCTCGATGTGGATGCGATCCCAGTTGGCGCGGATGTTGATCCCCGTCCATACGCCGGGTTGAATCTGGATCCCGGGCACCTTGACCCCCTTGATCTCGCCGCGCAGCACTTTTTGCACCGCCAGCCAGTAGTCGTGGGTGCGGCCAATGTCCACCCACTGAAAGTCAGCCGTGATCCCATAAAAGGGGGCACCCGCTTTCACCAAGGCCGGGAAGAGATCGCTGCCGATGTCGTAGGGGCAGCCAGGGGGAATGTAGTCGAACACTTCCGGCTCGAAAACATAGATGCCGGTGTTGATGGTGTGGCCGAGGGCCTCTTCCCGCCTAGGCTTTTCTTGGAAAGCAGTGATGCGACCCGTCTCGTCGGTGACTACCACCCCATAGCTGGAGACCTGGCTGGGATCCACCTGCCGCAACACCACGGTGGCCAGCGCTCCCTTGGATTTGTGGAAGTTGACGATCTGCGTGAGGTTCAGGTCGATCAGGGCATCCCCACAGAGCACCACAAAGGTACTGTCGAAAAATCCGGAGAAATCCTGGATCTTGCGCATACCGCCAGCGGAGCCCAGAGGTTCGGCCACCGGCTGGCCGTTCTCAAAATGGCCTTCGAAGGAAAAGCCGATGTGAACCCCCCATTGCTGCCCATCTCGAAAGTAGTCTTCGATTTGGTGGGCCAAGTGGCTGGTGTTGACCATGATCTGGTCGAAGCCGTGTTCCCGCAGCAGCTCCACCAAAAATTCCATGACAGGCTTGTGCAAAATGGGGATCATCGGCTTCGGCATCATGTAGGTGATGGGCCGCACCCGCGTGCCTTTGCCTGCTGCCAGGATCATGGCTTTCATGCCGTCATCACTCCTCCGGGCTAACCGTGCTCTGACTTTATCATCCCAGGATCGGCATTCCAGAGAACCGGCGGGGCTTTCAAGAGGCTGGGGAATCGCTGCTGGGATTCCGATCCCCTACAATCAAGGGGGCTTGCTCTTCTGGGCATTTCGCCAAGGGTTTCCCCTGAGCCCCTCGTTTTGCCCCGTCTCTCCTGAGAGTTCCACCCGGCAGACGGGGATCCCAGCATTCTTATATCGATTGCTCCCAGCTCAAGTTCAGAACTCAGATCGGCAGAGGAAGATGCTGGATGGCCGTCCCGACAGCCCACCCATCACGATTGCCCTGGCCAAGGGGGCCTTGCTGCCTGAGGCCATTCAATGCCTGCAGCAGGTGGGGATCGATTTTAGTCGTTTTTTGGATCCCGGCAATCGCCTGCTGCGGATTGAATCCCCCACCCGGCTGAACGGACAACGCTACGAAGCGCTGCTGGTGCGCACTCACGATGTGCCGGTGTACGTGGAGTACGGGCAGGCGCAGTTGGGCATTGTCGGCTACGACGTCTTGCGGGAGCGCTATGCCGGCACCGAAGCGCGGGTGGCCCACCTGTTGGATCTCCAATTTGGCCACTGTCGCATGTCGGTGGCCCTTCCCCAAGATAGCCCCTACCACTCGGCAGCTCAGTTGCCTGCTCATGCCCGCGTGGCTTCTAAGTTTGTCGGCTGCGCCCGGGAGTATTTTGACCGCCTGGATTTGCCGGTGGAGCTTATCTCTCTCTATGGTTCGGTGGAGTTGGCCCCCCTCACCGGCATGGCCGATGCCATCGTCGACTTGGTAGCCACAGGGCGCACCCTGAGGGAAAACGGCCTGATTGAGCGAGACTGCCTATTCGAGAGTACAGCTCGCCTGATTGCCCATCCCATCAGCTACCGTGTCAACCAACAGCCTATCCGCGAGTTGATCACCCAGATTCAGGAACGCTGGCTGGGATCCCTGTTGGTGGGTGGCTAATTTTGAGGCACTTCCTCTGAGGGGGATCACGATTGCGTACAATGGGGGCATTCGGGCTTATTTCCCCCAGCAGCGTTCAGATTCAAAAAAGGTTTTTCGAGGTTGATTATGCGGTACCGTCCACTGCTCGCCATCCTGTTGGCGCTTTGTTTGAGCGTCTTTGCTGTTCCGGCTAAGGCTGCCAAGGCGCCGCTGACCTATGACCAGATCCGCAACACCGGCAAGGCCGCCATTTGCCCTTCGGTCTCGGACAACGCCCGGGGCCGTATCGAAGTGCCTAGGGGGGGATCCCTGAAGCTGACGGATGTCTGCTTCCAGCCGGTGCAAATTGAGGTGGAAGAGGAAAAGCGGAACGGCGAGAAAGAGTTCATCAAGGCCAAAAACATCATGATCTCAGCGGCCACTCTGGGGCCGATTAAAGCTGAGGTGACTCCCAAAGACGGCGTGCTGGAGCTCAAAGTGGTGGATGGGATCACCTTTCAGCCGACCACCGGCCAAATGCCCCGCCGCGAGCTGGTGCCGTTTCTGTTTAGCGTGAAGGACTTGGTCGCCACTGCCCAGGGCTCCGCCATTGACCCTTCGACGGATTTTGAAGGGGAGTTCTTGGTGCCCGGCTATCACAGCAGCACCTTCCTCGACCCGCGCGGGCGGGGATCCAACACCGGCTACGACACTGCGGTAGGTCTACAGGCTGCCAAAGATGATTTTGCCACCAACCGCAAGGTGGACGAGGTTTCCCAGGGGAAAATGTCCCTGCGGATCGCTCGCGTGGATCCCAGCACCGGGGAGATGGCGGGATCCTTTGTTAGCATTCAGCCTTCCAGCACCGAGCAAGGGGCGATGGAACCCCACACTGTTCGCGTTCAAGGCTTGTTTTACGCTCGCCTGGCGCAGGAGTCTTGAAGAGGCTTGAGGAAAGCCGAGAAGAGATCCAATTTCGGGCTTGAGATGGGCAGAGATCCCGGCGATCCCTGCCTATTTCTGTTGATACTATGTCTGTCTGGGTTTGCCCGTTGGGGAAGTGTGCAGCGATAAAGTCTGGGCCAGATGCCGCCACAGGTTCATTTGCAGATGGCCGATGCCACTAACCTGCCTTTTATGTTGACCCTGGACCCAAGGGGACTCTCAATCTGGACTCAAGGAAGCCCTTTGTGAGTTCCGCTTCAGCCAGTACCGCCACCAGTGCGGATCCGAGTTCTGCTGCGCTTGCTACCCTGAACGGAGCCACTTTGCCGCAAGATGAGGTTCAGGGCAAAGAGGGAAGTGATGGCCAACTACGACTGGATTCTGATCGGCGGTGGGATTACCGGGGCAGCCCTAAGCTATGAACTGGCCCGCCAGGGGGGATCCGTTCTGCTGATGGAGAAAGATGGAGTGCTGAACGGAGCAACCCGCTACAGCTACGGGGGCTTGGCCCATTGGGCGGGCAAAACGCCGATGCTCAAAGCTTTGGGGGAAGAAGGGATCCAACGCTACCGCACCCTGTCAGAGGAGTTGGAGGCAGACATTCAATTTCGTGAGCTGGACCTGCTCATGCCCATTGCCCCCGGCTACGATGCAGAGGCCGTTGAGGCGGATCTGGCCGACTGTCGCATCCCACCCCGGCGGATTTCGGTGGCGGCAGCCTGCGAGCTGGAGCCGCTGCTGGATCCGGCCGCTCTGGAAGTAGTCCTCTGGGCTCGGCATGGCCACATCAACCCCTTGTTGACGGCGCTGGCCTTTCAAAAAGCCTTGCAACGATTGGGGGGATCCCTCTTGATCGCAACAGCAACGGCCCTGCGGCGGCAGGGAGCGCGCATCACGGGCGTAGAGTCCGGAGCCGACTGCTACGGAGCAGGCCAGGTGGTGGTGTGCGCCGGCGGCTGGACACGGGCTCTGTTGCGCCAAGCGGGAATCCGGGTGCCCATCTACTACACCCATGCCGAATCCCTGGAGCTGGAGCCCTCGGATTTGCAATTGAAAGCGTTGGTGATGAGCGTGCCCGTGCAACGCTTGGAACTGGAACGACAAGCCGCCCATCCCGATCGGGATCCCCTTTGGGACGAGCCAGGGCACGAGCTTTGCCCGCCGATTCTGGATGCCGGGATCCTGCAATTTGTAGATGGCAGCATTCGCATGGGCCAGATCAGCCGGGTATTGACGGATCCCCATGCCGAGGTGGATGCAGCCGCCAGCGAAGCCCAGATCCGGGCACAAGCCGGTCGCTACCTGCCCAAGTTGGCCCACCTGCCTGGACGGTGGTATCGCTGCTTGGTGGCCTTCAGCGCTGATCACCAGCCTCTGGTGGGATCCCTGCCCGGCTGGGAAGGCTTACAACTGTTTTCCGGCTTCAGCAATCCCCTGCCCATCCTGCCCGCTTTGGCCCGTCGCTTCGCCCAACAAGCCTATGGACAAGCGGATGAATGGATCCCTGCTCTGTCGCCGGCGCGGTTTGCCCAGGTTTTGAGTTGATGCCTTGCCTATTCTCGATGACCATCGCCAACAAGTCTGGAATACGGCTATCCCGTCTGCAGCATAATGAAAGCCGGAAGTTCTCTGCGTCGGATCTATGCCCAACAGCTTGCCCAGCTCCGTCGATCTCAGCCAGAAGCGCATTTTGCTCACAGGGGGCAGCGGCTTTTTGGGCAAACATGTGCTGCAACAGTTGCAGGTGCTGGGGGTAAAGCCAGAGCAGGTGCGCATCCCGCGCTCCCGCACCCAGGATCTGCGCCGTTGGGAAGTCTGCCAAGAGGTGGTGCAAGGGCAAGATATCGTCATCCATTTGGCCGCCCACGTGGGTGGCATCGGCCTCAACCAAGCCAAGCCGGCAGAACTCTTCTACGACAACCTCATCATGGGATCCCAGCTCATCCACGCCGCCTACCTGGCCGGGGTGGAGAAGTTTGTCTGCGTGGGCACCATCTGCGCCTATCCCAAGTTCACCCCCGTTCCCTTCAAGGAAGAGGATCTCTGGAACGGCTACCCAGAGGAGACCAACGCCCCCTACGGCATCGCCAAGAAAGCCCTGCTGGTGCAGCTGCAGGCCTACCGGCAGCAGTACGGCTTCAACGGCATCTACCTCCTGCCGGTGAACCTCTACGGCCCCATGGACAACTTCGACCCCGAAAGCTCCCACGTCATCCCAGCCTTGATCCGCAAAGTGCACGAAGCGCAGCAACGGGGCCAAAACTACGTCGAAGTGTGGGGGGATGGCAGCCCCACCCGCGAGTTTTTCTACGCTGAAGATGCGGCCCGCGGCATTGTCATGGCCACCCAGCTTTACGACGGGGCGGATCCCTTGAACCTGGGCACCGGCGAAGAGATCTCCATCCGGGATCTGATTGCCCTCATCTGCGAGCTGATGGAGTTCCGGGGAGAGATCCGCTGGCAAACGGACAAGCCCAACGGCCAACCCCGCCGCTGTCTGGATGTCTCCAAAGCCCGAGAGAGGATGGGTTTTGTGGCCAAAGTCGGCCTGCGAGAAGGTCTGCAGCGCACCATTGACTGGTACCGCTGCCACGCCTGTGCTGGGCAAAGTTAGGCAACGGCTTGGCTCTCCAGCCGGCCATCTTCCATGTGCAGCACCCGATCTGCAATGTCCAGGATGCGGTTGTCGTGGGTCACCATGAGGATGGTGCAACCCTGCTCCCGCGCCAACTTCTCCATCAGGGTCACCACCTCGCGACCCGACTTGCTATCTAGGGCTGCCGTGGGCTCGTCCGCCAGCACCAGCTTGGGATGGCTAACCAAGGCGCGGGCAATGGCCACCCGCTGCTTTTGTCCGCCGGAAAGCTGTTCCGGGTAGTAGTGGACGCGATCCCCCAGGCCCACCGCCGCCAGCATTGCTTCCGCTCGCTGCTGGGCTTCCTGAGGAGAGAGGCCGTTGTGCAGCTCCAGGGCCATGCGCACGTTTTGGGCTGCCGTCAGGGATCGCAGCAGGTTATGGGCCTGGAAAATGTACCCGACCTGGCGGCGGATTTGAATGAGAGTACTGGGCTGAGCTCCCCGCAGCTCCTGTCCCAACACCCGCAAGCTGCCCTCCTGCACCGAGCGCAAGGCCCCCAGCAGCGTCAGCAGGGTGGTTTTGCCGGAGCCGGAAGGGCCAGTCAGCAGCACGATCTCCCCTGGCTGCAGGGCAAAGCTAATGTCGAAGAGAATCTGCTTGCGCAGGGATCCCTCGCCGAAATAGTGGTTTACACCTTCGGCTTTCACCACTGGCTCAACGGCATTCTGGGCAGAAGCAAGGGCAGCTTGATCGAGAAGAGGAGTCAGCATAGGAAACTCAAAATCTCAAAACTTTGCGTTGACAACTCATTGACCACTTAGGCCGTCATTTGGAGCGTTGAGATGAGACCATTTAGAAACCTTTGGCCGGAGAGCGTTGATGAGGATCCCAGAAGTTTTTAGACAGCCTAGCTCAAACCCTTCACCATCCATCCGATCCCCTTTGGCAGACTATTGACTTACCAACGCCCCGGCGCCCTGCCCACAGCCAAAACTCTAGAAAATGTCGGCAGGATCCGCTGCCCGCAGCCGTCGCACGGCAATCGCTCCTGAGATGAAACACATGCTCACCGCCAGCCCCAGCACCAGCACTGCCCGGTTGAAGGTCATGGCAATAGGCAGCAACGTGGCATTGGCCGTCAAATCGTAGAGCAAAACCGACAGGGCAAAGGCAGGAATGTACCCCAAGCCGGCCAGCAGGAGCGCCTCCTGAAATACCACCCCCAGCAGGTAGGTATCGGTATAGCCCATGGCTTTGAGAGTGGCATATTCCGCCAGGTGATCCGACACATCGGTGTAGAGAATTTGATAGACAATCACAATGCCGACAATAAAGCCCATGCCCACCCCCAGGCCGAAAATAAAGCCGATGGCTGTGCCCTCTTCCCAGTAGGTTTGCTCCATATCGATAAACTCCGCCCGTGAGAGCACCCGCACATCTTCCGGCAGCAAAGCCCGCATCTGCCGCACCAAGGGATCCGGATCCACCCCCGGCTGAAGCTGCACCACGCCGATATCCACCAGGCCACGCCCCCGCTGCGGAAAAATGCGCAGGAAATTGAGATCGCTGGTGAGAATGGTGCCGTCGGCTCCAAAGGTGGCCCCCATCTCAAACAGGCCCCCCACCTGGACGCGGCGGTTTCCCACCTCAGTAACCACCTCTCGCCCGGACTCAAACCACTCTGGGATGGGGCCAAACTCGCTGCGGGAGCGGCGGTCAAACAGCACCACGTCCGCCTTTTTGATCTCTTCCAGCTTGTCCGGCGTCAGTTCCGGCAAGTCCAACAGATCAGCCGAGGGATCCACTCCTACCACAAAAATGCTGCGGGTACGGCGGGTCTCTGGGTTTTTCCAGAGGGCAAAGCCCACATAGACAGGCGAGATGGCCCGCACCCCCTCAAAGCCCAGAGCCTGATACAGCCGCCGCTGGGAGAAGGTGTTCATGGCAATCAGGGCGTTGGACTGAGGGCTGACCAGGAAGATCTCTCCCTTCAGGGCCACGTGGAAGCGGATGGCACTTTCCAGCAGACTGTCTTGGAAGCCCAACTGCATGAACATCAAGATGCAAGCAAAGGCAATGCCCGCCAGGGCCACCAGCAGGCGGATCTTCTCCCGCGTCAACTGCAGCCAGGCCAACGGGATCCGGCGCGCGATAAAAGCCACACTGAACAGGCTGTACATGGGCTGAGCCTACCCCTCGACATCGATGGCCACATTCACCTGCAGGTTGGTCAGGCCAGCCACGCGGGCGCTGCTCTCCGGATCCAGGCGGATATACACCTCTACTACACGGGCATCCACATCGGCAGCTGGGTCGGTGTTGAGCACATCTTTCTTGCCAATCTGCAGGCCTACCCGCTCCACTCGGCCCTGCAGGGTTTCTGGCAGAGCGCGGTTGCTAATGGTGGCCTGCTGGCCTGGCCGAACCCGCAAGATGTCTGTTTCGTAGACCTCGGCCACCACCATCATTTGGTCAGTGTTGCCCAGCTCGAGAATGCCCTCGCCGGCGGGGATGACCTCTCCAGGGCGGGTGTGGATCTTGAGCACCTGTCCAGCCCGAGGGGCACGGATGAGGGTGCGCTCTAGGCGAGCTTCTGCCAGTTCCAGATTGCGGGCCAGGGATCCCAGTTGGACTTGGGCTTGGGCCAGACTCAGTCCCGCCTCGGCAGCTTGGACTTGGGCTTGGGCATTGAGCAGATCCCGCTCACGGGCCAGGCGCAGTTGGCTCAGGGTGGCTTCGGCAGCCCGCAAGTCCTCCTGTCGTTGCCGCACCAGCAGCCGGCGTTGATCCAGCTCTTGTTGCGAGATTGCTCCTTCCTGCCAGAGCTCCTGAAAGCGGGCCAGATTGGCCTCGGCATCGGCCAGTTCTGCCCGGATACGTTCCACCACCGCTTCCTGGGAGCGGATTTGCATCTGTTGCGGCTCGTCCAGACGGCTGAGGCGGGTGCGTGCCTCTTGGATTTGGGCCTGACTGAAACGGGTCTCGGCCTGCAACCGGGCGCGGGCCTCTTGAAGTTGGGCGGCAGCGTACTCTCGCTCCGCCAACCGCTCGGCGTAGCTTTCCAAGCGGGCCAGCACTTGGCCTGCCACCACGCGATCCCCCTCGGCCACCAGCAGCTCTCCCAGCCGTTCTCCGGGGGAACCGGCAATGCGCAGCACTTCCCCCTCCGGCTCCAGGCGACCCAAAGCACCAACTTGCGGAGGCAGCCGCATTTCCACCGTTGCCTCTGCACTTCCCGATACCGACTGTGTGGCTCCCTGTTGGCTCAATCCCAGCCATGCCAGACCGGCACAACCAAGCAGCCCGACTCCTGCCAGCGACCAAAGCGCTCGTGGGTTCATGGCCTTTTACCCGCTGTGGCTTTGCAGACGACAAACGCCGCCTCTTTTTCTTAAATAAGTGTAAAGTTTTTGGGATGAAAATGTCCAGCTGTATTCTATGTTGCTTGTGCTCACCGTATTTTCACCCCCTGTGGGTTCCCCAAGGTGCCGGCAGATCACGGCAACCGGTGGGGCGCAGCCTACCTAGCTCTGGGGATTCCTGATATGATGTGGCCTGTTCGAACCTGTTTGTAGTCAGCAGAACGCAGTCCTTTTTTTGGAGTGTGGCGGTTTTAGGAGTGGGGCGGTTTTAGGAGTGGGGTGGAGTTGCGATGGTGGAAACAGTTGGAGGAGGGGATCCCATCCCGCCGTTGCCGGTTCGGTCTCAGCCTCCGCCCCTGCATTTGGATCCCCTAGATCCCTTGCTTTCCACCTATCACTTTGTGGGCATTGGTGGAGTGGGGATGTCGGCCCTGGCCTATATCCTGGCTAAACAAGGGTTTCGCGTTTCCGGATCCGACATTGTCGCCAATGGCCGTACCCGCCGCCTGGAAGCTTTGGGGGTGCGCTTCTTTCAGGGCCACAGCTTGGAGGGGTTGGTCGGGGATCCCCAGGTGGTCTATTCCAGCGCCATTCGCCCCACCAATCCGGAATTGGCCGCTGCCCTGGGCAAAGGATTGACGGTTTGGCACCGGGCAGACTTGTTGGCGGCTCTGTTTAACCGTCGCTCCGGCATTGGGGTGGCCGGCACTCACGGCAAAACCACCACCAGCAGCATGATCGGCTATGTGTTGCTCTCGGCGGGCTGGGATCCCACCTTGATTATCGGCGGGGAAGTGGATGCCTGGGATGGCAATGCCCGTCTGGGCCAGGGGGAGTATTGGGTGGCCGAGGTGGATGAGTCGGATGGATCCCTGGTGCGGCTCTATCCCAAGATTGGGGTGATCACCAACATTGAGCTGGATCACCCCGATCACTACGCCGATTTGGGGCAGGTGATCCGGGCTTTTCAACAGTATGGGCAGCAGAGCCAAACGCTGGTGGCCTGCCTGGACTGTCCCAACGTGGCGGCTCACCTGGCGGTGGATGTGGGCTACAGCCTGACCGGTCATCCCCAAGCCCAGTACCAAGCCCGTCAGATCCTCTACACTGCCAATTCCACCTGCGCTGAGATCTGGGAAAAGGGATCCCTCCTCGGACAGCTTCGCCTACAGGTGTTGGGATCCCACAACCTCAGCAATGCCCTGGCGGCGGTTGCCGTTGGGCGACAGTTGGGCTTGGAGTTTGCGGTGATTGCCTCAGCTTTGGCGCAATTTCGGGGGGCGCATCGCCGCTTTGAGCACAAGGGGGAAGTGGGTGGAGTCACCTTTATCGACGACTATGCCCACCATCCCAGCGAGATTCGAGCCACCCTGCAGGCAGCACGGCTACAGCAGCGGCGGGTGGTGGCGGTATTTCAGCCCCATCGCCACAGCCGCTTGGCTGCCCTGTTCCAAGATTTTGCCCGCTGCTTTGGGGAGGCGGACGTGGTGGTGATCGTGCCCACGTATGGGGCAGGAGAGCCGGCGCCTGAGGGTTCCGACAGCTTGCGCTTGGCCGTGGCGGTGGCGGAGCACCATCCCCATGTGCGCTATGTGTCGTCTTTGCCGCAATTGCCGGAGGTGTTGCCGTCCGTCCTGCAGCCTGGAGATCTCGCCGTTTTTTTGGGCGCAGGGGACCTAAATCAGCAGATAATCGCTACGATGCGGGCATATGCGGCTCAGGTGAGGGAACAGCCTGGGCAAGCCAAAAATCCAAACTTCAGCTGAAAAGGAAAGCCAAAAATCCAAACTTCAGCTGAAAAGATAGCTGCTTCTGAGGTATTGAATCATGACGACGGCTCCGGTGGTGCCTCAGCGGGACGGTTCCTGTGAGTCTGAGGCGGCAAGTCTTACCGCTGAAGACAGGCTTCTCCCCCGCGGGCCGGCGGCTCTGCTATCTGGACGAATTCAATCGGGGATCCCGTTGGCTCCTCTGACCACCTTTCGTGTGGGCGGCAAGGCCGAGTGGTATTGTGAGCCCCGTAGCCACCTGGAGCTGCAGCAGTGTTTGGCTTGGGCGCGAGCAGAAGGGATCCCCACGACGCTGTTAGGGGCAGGCAGCAATCTGCTCATCAGCGATGCGGGGTTGAAGGGGCTGGTGATCGGCACTCGCCGTTTGCGGGGGATCCAACTGCTGGAAGGGGGGAGAATTTGGGCCGCTGCCGGAGAGCCTTTGGTCAATCTGTCGCGGGCCGCCGCCAGGCAAGGCTGGAGTGGGTTGGAGTGGGCGATTGGGATCCCGGGCACCCTGGGGGGAGCCGTGGTGATGAATGCGGGTGCCCACGGACGCGCCATGGCGGATGTGCTGGTGGAAGTGCAGATTTTGGACGAGGAACAAGAGCCCTGCCGCCTAGAACCTGCCGATCTGCAATTTGGCTATCGCCGCTCTCGCCTGCAAGACTCACCCTGGACGGTGACAGGAGCGACGCTGCAGTTGATCCCAAGCAGGGATCCGTCCCAGGTGCAGTGGGAAACCCAGCGCTACCTCAACCAACGCCTAAGCTCTCAGCCCTATCATTTGCCCAGTTGTGGCAGCGTCTTTCGCAACCCAGAGTCTCACCCTGCCGGCTGGCTAATCGAGCAGGTCGGCTTGAAGGGGTACCGCATCGGTGGGGCCCAAATTTCAGAGCGCCATGCCAACTTCATCCTCAATTGCCATCAGGCGAGTGCCAAGGACATTTACCGCTTGATTCGCTTGGCCCAGGAAAAGGTCTATCAACAATGGTCGGTGCTTTTGGAGCCGGAAGTGCGCATTCTGGGATCCTTTGAGGATTAGAGGAGCATTGGGCAGACAATTTGGACTGTTTTCTTTTGGTGATTTTGATGATTCTGCTCTTAAACTGTTCTTACCGCCTTTTGTAGATGTTCGCCTATCGGCTTATGAGTCAAGATGTAGCCACTTTACGTCGTTTAATTCGACGGCTCAATCAGTCCCACACCACTGCGGAAGAACGCCGCTATTTGGTGGAGATCGGCAGCCTGGCTGCTTTGCTCACCCCAGAAGAGGCTGCTGCTTTGGCCCAAGATCCCAAGCAACTCACCGCCGAGCAGCACTATCGCATTTGGGACTGGGTGCATCGCTGGGAACGGGAGCACCGCCACGAAGATCTGGACTGGGATCCCTCCCTAGACCGACACAACGACTAGAACTCGAAAGAATCCCGTCCCGCTATCACGAACAAATCCCGGCCAGAGTCTAAGACAAAAGCCATCTCCAAGTCTCATTTTTGAACAGGATCCACACCCCCAAACCCACCAGAATCCAGGGCACCCAGCGCTCTCCCCGCTCGGCCAAAACCTTGGCTACTTCAGGTTGCATTGTCATTTTTTGAGCCGCGGTAAACCACAACCCTTTCATCAGAAAGCTGATGTTATCCCCAAAAGGTAAAATACCACCCCGGAGCTTCTTCCCCATCGGCTCTGTCTTCAACGTTGCACTTCAGGCTTCTTCATGAAAACCCCGATACAATGCCTAGCCCTACACTTGGGAGAATGGCACGGCCTCTTTTCTGACTATCGACCTACTGCCCACGGTGGTTGGGAGCTAGTAGGCCAAAAGCGCAGCCTCATTACCTTTGAGGCTTTGGAGTTGGGCGCGATCCGCCAAACCAACACCTACTACCCCCTACAGGGATCCCCCACTCCCGAAAGCTCCCAGAGCTGGGTCTACCAGGATTTCTCGCCGGGATTGCGCTTTTTCCCCGATGGATCTTTTTCCAATGGGCGGCTGCAGCTGGCGCCGTTTAGTGATTTTGCCGTCGAGCAGGGCTTTCTCTGGGGGGATCGCAAGGCGCGGCTGGTGCAACAGTGGGATGCCCAAGGTCGTCTGGTAGAGGTAACCGCGATCCTGGAGCGGCGCGGCCAAGCTTTGGATCCCGTTGCAGACTGTGCACCCCTGAGCAGAGAGCAGCTGAGAGCCTGCCTCCAGGGGAGATGGCGGGGGATCGCCCAGAGCTTTGCGGTTGCCGAGGGCCGGTTTGCCGAAACCGAGGTGGACTCCTCGGGGGCAGAGTGGTTGAGCAACTGGGATCCCTTGCCGGGAGGGCTGTGGATTGGCGGGCCGGATCCCTTGCCCATCCCCACTGCCCAGCGGGATCGCAGCTTTTCGGTAAGCCTGAGCTGGTTTCCGCAGCCGGAAGACTGCCACTGTCTCTTGCGTTTGAGCCGAGACTACGATGCCCGCGGTGCTTGGCAGCGGGTTACGCTGATCCGGGCGCAGAAGGATCCTGGTTGAGGAAGGCGCAAACCTGGTCAAACACCGTTTCCCGCTCGCAGTCCAAAGTGAGGATGTGGTCGGAGTGCTCCAGCCAAGACAAGATCTTCTCCTCGGATCCCAGCTCTTGATAGAGCCACATTGCCTGGTCGGGGTCCACCACCATATCTTGGCGGGATTGCAGGATCAGGGTGGGAACCCGGATGCTGGCCACTTCCCCCTTGACCCGCTCGATCAGCTCCAGAGCGCTGCGCACCGCCGACAGATTAAAGCTGCGGAAATAGGCCGTTCTTTCTGCCAAGGCTCGAGCGTCCCCATCCCGAATCGGCAAGCTGAGGCGGGGCACCTCCTTCAATAGCCAACCCAGGCTGTTCAGGTACTGCTCAGGGCGAAAAAGATAGTACCAGCGGTGGCGAATGGCGAAAAATGGCGCCAGCAGCACCAATTTATGGATGGGATGGGCAAAAGCCAGGTGCAAAGCCAGCAGACAGCCGGTGGAAAAGCCCACCAAGGAAACGCGCGGGTACTCCTGCTGCAAAGCCAGATAATGCTCCAAAGCCCGCCCGTACCACTCCGTCCAGCGGGAAGGGGGCATGTGGGCAGACCGGCGGTCGTGTAAGCGATGCGGAGCACTGTCATGGCCGGGATAGTTAAATCCCTGCACCGTCAGGCCAGCCGCCAACAGCCGCTCTGCCAGCCATTGCAACTCGTAAACACCGCCCCCCAATCCATGTAGCAGCAGACAGGCGTGTTCCCCTGCTCCTCGCCACAAAAAGGGTTCGTTACTCAACATAAAAAAATAAAACTCCGTTCCACTTCGCGACGGGATCCCTTGCTAGCCCAAGGTGATATCCAGCAACATCATCACCACAAACCCACTGATGACCCCAAAGGTGCCCTCCCGCTCCAACCCCTGCCGGTGCGACTCAGGGATGATCTCATCGGAAATGACAAACAACATCGCCCCCGCCGCAAAAGCCATGCCCCAGGGTAGTAGGGGCTGCGCCAGAGAGACCACCGTTGCTCCCAGGATCCCGCCGATGGGCTCCACCAGCCCGGTCAGCAGGGCGATGCCAAAAGCGAACAGCCGCGAGTACCCCTGGCCCACCAGTGACAAAGCCACCACCAGCCCTTCTGGCATGTTCTGCAAGCCGATCCCCAACGCCAACGCCAACCCATCGCCAACTTGGCCGGTAGCGAAACCCACTCCCACCGCCAGTCCTTCCGGGAAATTGTGCAGGGCGATGGCAATGATGAACAGCCAAATCCGTTTCAAATGGGCGCGGTTCTCCCCTTCCACCCCTTTGAAAAAGTGCTCGTGGGGAAAAAAGCGGTGGGCACTCTCCAGGAAGATCGCCCCCAACAACAGGCCTGCCACCATCACCACAGCCGCCCCAAATGGGGAATACCCCAGCGCTATGGCTGCCTCGGTGCCCGGCACCAGCAGGGAAAAAGAGGTGGCCGCCAACATCACCCCACCCCCAAACCCCAGCAGGATCCCTTGTACCCTTTCGGAGAGCGAGGGAAGAAAAAGGGCCGGCAAAGCCCCCAGCCCCGTCGCCAACCCGGCGATCAAGCTGGCCAGGGATCCCATCCCAATTGGAGGCACAAGCCCCTCTCCACAAAGGCCGAATGCTTTTCAATTCTCCTCCCTTTCCAACGTTGTGTGAACATTGCTGGCTCGAGCGGCATAGGCGAGGTTCTGAAAGTTGGCTTGGAGCGCCAGATTTTGTGTTTATGAGCAAGGTACACAAGAGCAAGTCTGAAGGAGCTATTCCCTAGTTGGAGTTTGCCAGCTAAGCCAAGGTTTATTACAATAATTGTGAATTGCCTCGGCGCAGAAGCGTCCTGAACAGCAATTGGACTGGAGTACACTGCAGCAAGACAGGTCGATAAAAACTAAAGTCAAGTCCGATAGTGATGAGGAGTGAGAGAGCGATGAAGAAAAAAGCAGTTACAACTCTTGTGGCCTTGAGTCTAGGAGCGGCCTGTCTAGGACTGACCGGCTGCGGTGGAGGCGGAAGCGGTGGGACGACAGTGCCTACACCTACACCGACTCCAACTCCGACACCTACGCCGACTCCGACACCCACGCCGGGTGCCCCGACTTTTAGCAAGGCATTTAGCCCCACCTCGGTAGCTGCCGGCCCTACTGCCAAAACAACCCTGACCTACACGATCACCAACACAGCCGCTCTGCCGCTGACTGGTCTATCTTTTTCCGACACCTTGCCTGCCGGCTTGATCGTTGCCACTCCCAACAACCTCAACAACGGCTGTGGCGGGACGCTGGCAGCTGCACCAGGAGCAACTTCCATCTTGCTGGTCAACGGCTCATTGGCAGCCAACGCTAGCTGCACCATCAGCCTGGATCTTCAGGTTACAGCCACGACAGCGGGACCCCTGACCAGCCCCGCGGTAACCCTGAGCAGCAACCAAGCGCCTAATGCCACCGCTGCTGCTATCAACTTAACGGTAACGGTGCCAGCTCCCGCCTTTACCATGGCCTTTTCTCCCAACCCGCTTGGCCCAATCGGCCCAGTTCCCCCTCCCGTTACCGGGAATGGAACTCTGACGTTTACAATAACCAACAACGCAGCCATTCCATTGACGGGCTTGGCCTTTAACCACACCTTGCCGGGAGCGCCGTCTTCTGGTTTGCAAGTTGCCGCTGCGGGGATTTTTACACCTTCGTGCGGCTCCCCCACTCTCACAGCCTCGGTGGGTGGGAACACCATTCAATTCACCGGAGGACAAGTGGCTGTCGGCGCAACCTGCACAGTGACCATCCCTGTAAAAACAGCGGTAGCTTTGACACCAGCCGGTACCTATACTTACCCCAACTCCCCGGTGACGTTGAACAGCACTCAGGCTGCCCCTGTTACAGCGGGGCCAGTAACCTGGACAGTTGTAGTGAATTAGTCCTTCAAAAGCAGCTCGGCAATTTGAAGAGCGTTGAGGGCCGCACCTTTGCGGATCTGATCCCCGCATAGCCACAGCTCCAGGGCCTTGGGCTCGGAGATGTCCTGGCGGATGCGGCCCACCGCCACTGCGTCCTTGCCGGCCACGTCGATGGGCATGGGAAAGCGGTTCTGCTGCCAATCTTCAATGAGCACCACCCCAGGGGCCTGGGCCAGGATTTGCCGGGCTTTTTCCACAGGGAAGGGCTGTTCAAACTCCAGGTTGAGGGCCTCGGCGTGGGTACGCAGCACCGGCACCCGCACACAGGTAGCTGTCAGCCGCAGGTTGGGGGATCCCATAATCTTGCGGGATTCGTTCACCATCTTCATCTCTTCCTGGCAGTAGCCGTTCTCTTGCAGGGGGCTGTTGTGGAGGAAGAGGTTGAAGGCAATGGGGTAAGGGAACACCTGGGGCTGCAACGGCTGCCCCTGGAGGTAGGCGCGGGTTTGCTCCTCTAGCTCCACCATGGCGCGGGCCCCGGCCCCACTGGCCGATTGATAGGTGGCGGCCACCACCCGGCGCAGGGGGATGTGGCGATGCAGGGGGTAGATGGCCACGCACATTAGGATGGTGGTGCAGTTGGGATTGGCAATGATCCCTTGGTGACGGAAGGCTTCCTGGGGGTTGACCTCCGGCACCACTAGCGGAACATTGGGATCCAGGCGAAAGGCGCTGGAGTTGTCAATCAGCACCGCCCCCGCCTCGACGATGGTTCTGGCCCAGGTTTTGGAGACACCGGCTCCGGCAGAGGCCAGCACCAGATCCAGGCCCCGGAAGGCCGCTTCTGAAACTGGTTCCACCGGGATCCGCTCCCCCTTGAAGGTCAAATAAGTGCCCGCTGAACGGGGCGAGGCCAAAAGCTTGAGGTCGGCTACAGGAAAGTGGCGCTCTTCCAATAGCGTCAGCAGCTCCGTCCCTACTGCTCCTGTGGCCCCCAAGATAGCTACCCGTTGTTGCCGTGCCATGCTTTCTTGTCCTTAGGTTTTCCTAATTCTAGGGTTCCAGAGGTGGCTGTAATCGAGGCCAAAGCAGCCTGCACCTCTGCCAGCTCGACTTGATCGGTCAGCTCCGCTTGGCCAATCCGGCGGGGCAAAACGAAGCGAATCCGCCCCTGTTTCACCTTCTTGTCGGCCTGCATTGCCTGCAGCACTGCCTCCCAAGGGATCCCGGCGGGCCATCGGCTGGGCAATCCTGCTTTTTCGATCAGGTGTCGTTGCCGTTCGGCTTCAGCGGCGCTCCACCAACCCAGGCGGCGGGCGATCTCCCCGGCAGCTACCATGCCGATGGCGACGGCTTCTCCGTGCAGGTAGCGGCGGTAGTGGGTGGCAGCTTCTAGGGCATGGCCGAGGGTGTGGCCGTAGTTGAGGATGGCCCGCAGGCCCGCTTCTTTCTCGTCCTGCTGCACCACCCAGGCTTTGCACTCGGCACAGCGGCGCAGCAGGTAGTGCAAGTCTGCGGGAGTAAAGTCGGTATAGCGGCTCAGTTGGGGTCGATCTTCCAAAAACTCAAATAGGTCGGCAGCCTGAATCACGCCATATTTGATCACTTCCGCTAGGGCTGAGGTAAACTCCCGCTGGGGCAGAGTCTGCAATAGCGTTGGATCAATCCACACCAGGCGCGGCTGATAAAACGCCCCAATGAGGTTTTTCCCGCCAGGATGGTTGACACCGGTCTTGCCACCAATGGCCGCATCCACCATGGCCAAAAGTGAGGTGGGCACCTGCACAAAAGGGATCCCGCGCAGCCAGGTGGCGGCGGCAAACCCCACTATGTCGCCAATGACCCCCCCTCCTAGCGCCACCAAGGTGGAGGAGCGCTCCAGGCCAAAGGCTAGGGCGGCGTCGTAGATCTTGGCCACCGAGCGCAGGGTTTTGTAGCGTTCGCCGGCAGGCAATAGGCAGAGGTGGGCGGCAAACCCCGCTTGTTGCAGCCCCTGCAGTAACTTCTCGGCAAAGTGTTTGGCAATGCCGGGATGGCTCACCACCAGAGCCTTGCCGGAAAGCCCTCTAGCTCGCATTTGGGATCCCAGCTGGATGAGGCTGTGGCCAGGGGGGCCTTCGGCAGACTGGAGGAGAATATCGTAGGAGCTGTGGGGAAGCTTGACAGGGATCAGATAGAGATCCATGCGTGTCGGTCCTGGGGGGCGGGATCCAGTGTGGCATGTTCTGCTCCCGTCTGCCTGCTGCAGGCATTGTCCTTGGGGTCTGAAAGCCCAGGGGATCCTGCTAGGGGTTGGGGTCAACTGGCTGCGGTTGGGGAGTGAGGGTTTCCAATTCCGGCAGAGCCATTCCCGCCGGGGAGGCCGAGTCTTCTTGGGCCAAATCCTGCAAAGCAGCTTGGGCCGGCTGAAATTGGGGATCCAGCTCCAGACAGCGCCGCAAGCTGGCCTGGGCGGCTGCTCGCTGGCCGGCCCGCAGTTGAATCAGCCCCAGGGTGTGCCAAAAGGCGGGCCGCTGCGGATCCAGGTGCGTGGCCTGTTGGGCGTCTGCCAGAGCAGGTTCCAGCTTCCCCAGTTTCAAGGCTTCCCAGGCGCGGTTGTTGAGGGCCACAGCATCTTCTGGGGTGAGCTGCAAAACCCGCGAGTAGGCTTGCACAGCTTGTTCGGGATCCCTCAGCTCGCTGTAGATCAACCCCAGGGCAAACCAGCCCCAGGGATCCCGTTCGTTGAGGTGGATCATCTGCTGGCAGGCGGCACGGGCTTCTTCCAGCCGGCCCAGGCGCCGCAGGCCGGTGATCTGGCCAAACCAGCAGGCAGAACTGCCGGGACGCTGCTGCACCAAGCGCTGGAAATGCCGTAGGCTGGCCTCATATTGCCCCAGCTCCTGCTGAGCTACCGCCAAGGCATAGCGGGCTGGAAAGTGCTCCGGCTTGATCTTGAGGGCTTCCTCGAAGTGGATACAGGCTTCTTTCAGGTAGCCCAATTTCTGGAAGGCCACACCGCGGGCGTACCAGCTTTTGTAGTTGTCGGCATCGTAGCGCAGAGCGCGTTCTAGGGCCTTGCTGGCCAGCCGATACTGCCCCAAGCGCAGCAGGGCCACCCCCAAGTTGTGCAGGGTTATGGGATCCCGGCGACGCAGCCGCAGCGAGCGCTTGTAACACTCGACAGCCGAGCGCAGCCGGTGGCAGTGGAAGAGGGCATTGCCTTGGTAGCGCCAAACCCGCGCACTTCTGGGGTTGAGCTTCAAAACCCGCGCAAAACTAGCCGCTGCCGAGCTGGGCCGACGCAGCCGCCGCAGCACGATCCCACGGGCCAGCCAGGTGCGGGGCTGCTTGGGGTTGTGGCGCAGCGCTTTGTTCAGGCTGTTCAGGGCCAGCTTCGACCGCTTCAGTTGCAGCAGGCGGATGCCGCGGTTATGCCAGGCCAGAGCATCTTCCGGGTTGCTCTCCAGCACCTTGTCGTAGTTAACCACCGCCGACTTGTACTGCCCCAGGCGCCCCAGAATCAGGGCCAGGCGCAGCCGGGTTTCTTCGTCGTAGGGGTTGATGCTCAGGGATCCGTTGTAGCTGTCCACCGCCTCGCGGTAGCGGGCCAGCTGCACCAGCACATCCCCACGGCGGCTCCAAGCCAGGGCGAAGTTGGGATCCATGTTCAGAGCCCGGTCGTAGGCGGCCAGGGCTTCCGTCAGGTTGCCGCGGCGACGCCAGTCTTCCCCCCGCTCGAATTGGATGTCGGCACTGTTCCACTGAAACAGCCGCTGAATGAACTGCAAAATGGCGATCTGACGCGCTCCTTCTTCTGGCGTGGCGGAGGGGGTTTCGCCTGTGGCAATGCGCAGGATGGCCATCTGGATGGCCCGCAAAAAGGCCTGAAATCCCCGCACCTCTTCATCTTCCAGGGACTCTTTCCCCTCACGGCGGCGGTATTGCAGCCGGAACCGCTGCAGATCCCCGGGGGCAGGGAAGCTGGGATCCAAAAAGTGCATTAGCTCCAAGGCGCGGTACTCAAACAGCACCGGATCCTCTTCTGAGCCAGTAAAATCCAGCAGGGGCGCCTCTTCCAGGGGGCGGGGTAGCTCAGTGGGGGTGTGCAGCAGCGTCAGCAGGCGCTGGTTTTGTCGTGCCGGGGCATGGGGAAACCCGCTGTACAGCTCATCCCTTGGCCAGGGATCGGCAACAAACTCTGGAGAGGCCACCACTCCCACCCAGCGGCATTGTTCGATGGCCAGTTGCAGCTCCAGCTTGCGGTTATCCCCCGGCTGCAGCATCCAGCGGTCAAACCAGACTTTGAAACCCTCGCGATCCAGCCGCTCCGCCAGTTGACGCGCCCACCGGGCTTGCTCTCGGTGGTAGTGCAAGAAAAGGTCGAACTTGTAATGCTCTGAAGACATGAACGCCCGCTCGCTGCTCTTCTCCAGCTTATCTTTGCGTTATCGCTGCGCGATGCTTTCACAAACGCAAACGCATTTGCTCCCCATCGGGTCTGGGGCAAGGAGCAAACCTGATGCTAGGCAACGCTTCCGCTCGATTGGTTCTGAATGGCGATGATGACCGGACAGCGATAGGCGATAGTTGGTGCAGGGCTTGAAAGGAGGGAGCACGTGCTGGGTGGAGTTTTGGCGATTGCGGCCGCGATTGGCTTGGTGGTCTTGCTGTTGGAAGCGATTCGATATCGCCGCTGGGGATCCGTTCGCCGCTGGCAACCGGCAGTGGGGCTGGGCTTGGTGGCCTTGGCGGCGCTGGGGTGCTGGCTGGGTCAGTTGCCGGATCTGATCCCCCTGGCTTTGTTGTTGGGGGGCCTGGTGGGGGTGGGTTTACTGGGGTTGAGTGGCTGCGGTCGGGCCGGGCAAGGGCTGGTGGTGCTGTTGCTCAGTTTGGCGGCCTGGCAAAGTCTGGCTATCGGCTCCCCCAGTCGCATCGGCATTGCGGAGCAGCATGGAATGCTGTTTCTGTGGGGCTGCGGCCTGGGGATGGGCTTGGTGGGGATCCCTTTGCTGGGGGTCTTGGCCGCAGCGGAAGCCCTGTCGTTGCTGATGGCGCTGGGCCAGGGGTGGAGCGGCATTGCCGCCATAACCTGGGGATCTCGCCTGCTGGAGATGGGATCCCAGCCGGATCTCCCTTGGCAGGTGCTGTTGCCGGTGGGGCTGGCCGCCCTCAGCTTGGTGGCAGGCACTGTGCCGCTCTTGACCGCCTCAGAAGACTCCCCCGGGCTGCTGTCGGCAGTGGGGCATGGGGTGGGGTGGCTGGTGGCGTTGGCGCTGGCCTTGGCCTTGACCCGCAACGGCCTATACCAGGATCCCTTTTGGGCCTTGCTCTACGGGGCAGGGGTGCTGCTCTCGTGGGCCTTGCTTGCCTTGGAAAACCAGACGGGACAGGGGATCCCTGCGCCAGGGGAACCTGCTGGCGTCAGCGGGCCGGAGGCTTCAGCCGGTCGCGTCAGCGTTGCCGAGCAACAAGGACGGCTGCTCTGGCGGGCCTGTGTGGGCCTAACGCTGGTGGGCGGAGGAGCGCTGCTGGCGTTGCGGCTGGGGGGATCCTACGGGGCGGCCCTCTTGGGGCTGGGATGTCTGGCTTTTCCCAGCCGTTGGGGGGCCATGGCCGCTTTGTTTTTGTCGGCCCGCCCTCTGCTGCAAAACCTGTTGCACCAGTTCAACCTGCAGGTTGCCGGGATCGACCTCACCCAACCCTATGTGTCGGCGGCGCTGTACCTGGGAATGGCGGCCATGGCGCTGGCGGCGCTCATTCACTGGCTATACGGGCCAGACAAACCCCTGCAGACGGGGATCGCCCTGACGCTGGCTAGCCTGGCTTTGCCGGTGGGGGTGGGCTACTTCATTCACGCTCAGCCGCAAGCGGCCTTCCTGTTGGGAGCCTTGACCACCGCCTTGATCCTGGCGGCGCTGCAGCCCATCCTCCTGCAGCAGGAGGGAAGAGGGGCGGAATCTCTGGGGATCCGAGGTTTGGGCCTGGCTGTGCTTGCCATTCTGGGATCCAACCTCAGCCGCGATTGGACGGTAACCGGCTTCCATGCCACCCGCTGGGAACGGGCGCTGGTGCTGGCCGGGGTGGTCGGGATCCTGGCGTTGATTCTCCTGCTCTGGCAAGGCTGGAGCCTGTGGCACTCTGGGAGAATGCGCGCCCCCGCCCGCTGATGAAACCTGTTCCCCTGGGCACCCTCGGCACCTGGCAGGGGATCCTCGGCCCGGAACAAACCGCTGAGGCTCTGGGCAACCCCGGTGTGAAGGTGATCGGATCCCCGGCTTTGTTGACGTTGATCGAGCGGTGCAGCCACACCACCTTGCAGCCCTTCTACGAGCCGGAGGAAGCGGCGGTCGGGATCCGCTTTGCCTTGGAACATCGGTCGGCAGCGGTGGCGGGGGATCCCTTGCAGATGCGGGTCGAAGTCGTGGCCGTGGAGGGGAGACGCATTCAGTTTCAGGTGGAGATCACCCAGCAGGAGCGGCTGGTGATGCAGGGATCCTACACCTGCCTGGTGGTCGATTTGCCCCGTTTTCTGGCCCGCTATGGATTGACCGCGGAGGATCCCAGTCGGTGCTCAAGCTGTTCGCGTTAGCGGGACGGAGTCCTTTGGGATTGCTGCTGGCCGTCTTTGTGGGAACTCTCTTGTTCTGGCCTCAACAGCTCATTCTGCGCTACCGCAAACCCTGGCAGGGCCCCCTTGCCTGGATCTGGAAATGGCACGGCTGGGGAGGCTGGGCCGTGCGGGGCAGCCGCCGTGGCTGGGAATGGCGTTGGGGATCCCTGCGCCTTCGCGGCCGTTGGCCGGCGCAGCGGGGAGAACGTTGCTCCCCCAGAGATTGGCCCTACCTGTGGAAGCTGGGCAAGCAGCTCCACATCCAATCTTGGCAAGGAGGGGTGGAAATTGGCTTTGCCGATCCGGCTTTGACGGGGCAATGCTTGGGACTAATCGCCGCTCTACCCCCTCAGTTGGCCCAACACCTGCGCTTGACCTTCGCTCGCATCGGTTGGCACGGATGGGGATCCCTGGTGATCCGGTTGCGCGGCTGGCAGGTGCTGGGGCTGGCCTTGAAACTGGGGTGGCTCGCCCTATCGCGCCATCGGAAGGGATCCCCAGCAAAAATAGCCCATGGGACAGCTGGCGTCAGGAGCAAAGCGCTGGGGGGGGAACTGCAGCGCTGACGCGGTCAGGCCGGCTGCAGCGCCGGGCAGCAATTCAACAGAGGCATGACCTACCCGCCTCCCCCTTCGCCCTGGCCGTTGGTAGGGGTGGGGGCAGGTGCTGCAGGGATAATCGGCGGCACAATGTACTGGCGCAGGCAGCGTCGCTGCAGACAACTGCAAAACCAGATCCAAGCTTTGCAAGCTCCTGTTGTGGCGGCTCCTCGCGCTCTTCTGGCTCTTTCGGCTCCTCCTCCCGCCCTTCATCGGGGGGCAGCTCTTCTCGCCACTCTTCGGGCGGCTCCTCCCGTCGTTGCTAGACGAACTCAGAGGACGATCCCTTTCACGACAATAGAAGAGATCCCGGAGCTGTTCTGCTTAAGACCTAGGGAGTCGGTGTGGCAGAGGGGATGCGCAGCTCCACAGCCGTATCCAGGCGAGAGCGTGGGGGTGGGGCTTCTCCCTGAGCCAGTTCTAGGTACTGGGCCAGCGGGTGATGCTCCTTCCAGCGGGATCCCACCTCAGCAGCCATCTGGGTGACTTGGATTTGATAAAGCTGGGCCAGCTCGGCAGCATTGAGGTTGCTCCGCTCCACCTGATCGCGACTGGCCTCGGCCAGGATATCTACCACAAGGTTGCCTTGCTCATCAAACCGCCACAGTTCCAGGCGGCTGCGGGAACGCAGGCTCAGCTCCGTTGGCGAAGCTGGTCGAGTGAGGACATCGACGCGGGCGATGACGATGGCTTCCAGGCCCAGGTAATCGAAAAATTGGCCCACCGCCTCCGGCTTGCGGCGATCCCACTCAAACAGCTCGTAGATGGGCCAGCCCACCTTCTGCAAAATGGGCTGAATGCGACGGTTGTCCAGGGGCACCACCTTCTCGCCGTTGGGGATCAAGCCCAGACGCACCGCCTCTATGGCCAGGCGCTGGCCCAACAGTTGGGTATGCTCCAACCCTCCCACCCCCAAAATGCCAAGGCGACGGCGGGGCTGAGGCCGAATCGGCACCTGCAAAACCACATCCACAGGGGTGGTCAGGCCCGCTTGCAGGAGGATCTCCTGCTCTGCCTTTTCATAGTCGGGGTGCCACACCGTCAACATCCGGCGCCCGGCTGGGGCTTGGTCTAGCTCAAAAGCGCCCCGCTCATCGGTTTGAATCGGCTGATTGGGGTTCTCCATGCCCTCCAACTGCACCTGTGCCCCCGCCACAGGTTGCCCCACGCTGTTGCTCACCTGCCCCACCAGCCGTGCTGTTCCCTGGGGCTGCCCTCTGTTTTGGGAGGGAAACAACGGCGTCAACCGCGGAATGGGGGTGGCCGGAGCCTGAGCCAGCGCTCCTGAAGCCAGTGCCAGCCAGCCGCAGAGGGCCAGACTGCCTGTTCGCGAGAGCGTTGCGTAGCGATAGCTAATCCTGTGCCGGAGAGGATGAAAGAAGAAAAAAGGCATGGCGAAGGTTGCATCCGGTAGTAGCAGTCGGTTCTATTCTGCTCCGCACCCCTGACGCGAACAGGGCAAGATCCTGCTGCAGGGATCCTCACCCCGAAAAGGGGTTGTTGGTTTGCCATTGTTGGACAAACACCGGCACCATGTTGCGCACCTGCAGCCGAAACAGGCCCGCTGCCGCATCTTCAAACATCGGATCCCCGCCCACATCATCCCGCCCATAGGCTTCGTAGTAGCGGGCCCGATCCCCAGGCCGATCCCTCTGCAAGTCCACCACCACCACCACCCCGCGGCTGCGCAACTGGTTGGGGGTGAAATTGGGAATTTCCACCGGCACCGTCGGGGCCACAAAGCGTAAGGCCGTATTCAGCAGAGAGTTGCCCTGGCGGTTGTAGTCCCGCGAGATCTGCATCTGGGTCAAGAGGATATAGCGCAATCCCAGGGCATCCCCGATGGCCTTCAGCTTGGCCAAGTCGGCGGTGTAGCGCTCATCCCGATCCAACAACGTTAGGCCCTGGGTGAGGGGCAGAAGCGGCTCAAACCGAGGATCCGGCCCCAAAGGCCCCTTCAAGAGGATCACCGGTCGCTGGGGCTGCAACTCCTTCAGGGCCATGCTGAGGTGGCGGGCCAGCTCATCCGAGTAAACGGGTTCATCCGGCAAAAGGCCAATGCCCTCCGGCCGGCGGGTCGGTTCCCCGGGCGGCAGACGAATATCCTGAGTGGAGACAAAGCCGGCCCGGACTTCCACCTGGGTGCTGGTCAGCGGAAAACCCGGCACCTCCACATCCACCAAATACAGGCCGGCCGACAGTTCCGGCAGCACGTAAGTGCCGTCGGCAGCAATGCGGACGGTTTGCCTGGGTTGGGTTGGCGTGGCGGCCAAGTGCAAAACCCCGGTCTGAACGGGTTGGCCGGCAATATCCAGCACCCGCCCGGTTACCACACCGCGGTTGCCTGGAGAGGGGACTCCCCCGTTCAGGACCTCTGTCCCGCCGTCGCCAACTTGAGCCTGAATATCCTGCAAACGGCGCAAAGCCGGGATCCCTGCTGCCACCACCCACAGATCCCGCTCCCCCAGCATCACCAGACCCGTCGGCTGTCCCTGCAGCCGCAGCGAGGCCACCAATCGCCCCGTCTGTAAATCCACCAGCTGCAGGCGGTCGCTATCGCGGGAGGTCACGTAAGCCCAACGTCCATCAGGGGAAAGGGCCAGCCGCGTCGGTCGCCAATCCAGGCCAACCCGCTGCAGGGCCTCGCCGCTGCGGCTCAGATCCAGCACTGTTAGATCTTGGCTGCCGGAGTTGAGCACCACCAAGCGTTGCCGTTCCGCATCCAGGGCCATGGCTTCCGGAGTATGACCGCCCCGCCAACGGGCCAACAGCTCCCCATTGTCCGGGTTGACCACCAGCAAGCTGAGGGGATCCTCCCCGGCTAGACCCACAAACAGGGATCCCCGCTGCGCATCATAGGCCAGCGCCAAGGGGGGGCCGGGCATCGGCAAATTGCGGGCTTGCGGCTGCTCTGAGGGATCGCTTTGCGCACCGCTGACGCGCAGGGGAGCAGCCATCACCGCCAAACTCTGGGCAGAGGGCAGGGAGGCGAAAACCCGCCCTGTGGCCGCATCCACGGCAATATCCAAAACCCCTGCCGGCAACCCATAAGCCTGAATCAGCTCCCCCGTCAGCAGATCGAGGGCCACCAGCCCAGGGGCATTGGGGCCAGAGGCGTAGACCACCTGCCGTGCCTCATCCACCCGCACCACACTGGGAGCAAACCCCACCGCCGCCTGCCACAAGGGATCCCCGCTGGCCCCATCCAGCAGGGTCACGGCCTGCTCCTCCAACAGCCCAACCGCAACCCAGCCCCGATCCGGTACCCCATCGATGCGATCGGCAGAGCTGCGCAAGGGCAAAAGCCAATCCCCCTCTGTCCTCAGGCCGTTCCCGTCCGTCGAAAAGTTCTCCACCGCAGAGGAGGAGCCTGCTGCCGGCAAAGGGATCCCTTGCCCCAACACAGGGGATCCCAGCCCCAGCACACCACTCAGCAAAACCAGCCATTGCCACCGCATGGCCTTCTCCACCCCACAGTCGCGCCTACTTTGACTCAGGAGATCCTCGCCCAACCAGCATAGCCAACCCGACTGTCCGCTCGCTGTCAGCAAACCCAAACACATTTTGACAGGTTGCCCAGACGAACATAGAATGGATATTCGCTGGTTTTGTCAGGATCAACCATGAAGGTGCGGCCTTCCGTCCGTCGGATCTGTGAGAAATGCCGAGTCATCCGCCGCCATGGTCGGGTGATGGTGATCTGTTCTTCCAACCCGAAGCACAAGCAGCGGCAGGGCTAGAGGGTCGATGGTGGGTGGGTTCAGCCTGCAACGGGAGACAGAGGCAAAGGCTTCCGACACAACCGAGCAAAACGTTGGCTAGACCTCTCGGTGAGCATGGATCCCAAGACCAGCATCTCCACGGCCACATCCCCCTGAATAAAAATCCCATCTCAGGCAGGCAACTTGGTTTGATTTGATTTCGATAAGGTACCCCTGACTATGGCACGGATTGCGGGAGTTGACATCCCCCGAGAAAAGCGAGTGGAGATTGCCCTCACCTACATTTACGGCATTGGGCTGACCCGCTCCCGCCAAATTTTGGCGAAGACCGGCATCAATCCGGATACTCGTACCCGCGACCTCACCGACGCTGAGGTGGCCGCCCTGCGAACGGTGGTGGAGGGCGAATACCAGGTGGAAGGGGATCTGCGCCGCCAGGAGGCGATGAACATCAAGCGGCTGATCGACATTGGCACCTATCGAGGTCGTCGCCACCGCCTGGGTCTGCCCGTGCGTGGCCAGCGCACCCGCACCAATGCCCGCACCCGCAAGGGGGTCAGGAAAACGGTGGCCGGCAAGAAGAAAGCTCCCGCCAAGAAGTAGTCGCTGGACTTTGCGCGGAAGGCAAAACTCTTCCACCATCCCGAATCCCAACCCCAAACAGTCGATTGCAAGGACACCTGGATCATGGCTCGGCAGCAACGGCGCGGACGTAAAGTCAAAAAGAACATCCCCAATGGGGTGGCCTACATTCAGTCCACCTTCAACAACACCATCGTCACCATCACGGATCCCAACGGCGATGTGGTGTCTTGGGCCTCGGCAGGTTCTACGGGCTTCAAAGGGGCCAAAAAGGGCACTCCCTTCGCCGCCCAAATGGCAGCAGAAAGTGCGGCGCGTCAAGCCATGGAGAACGGCATGCGCCAGATCGAAGTGATGGTCAGCGGGCCGGGAGCCGGTCGGGAAACCGCCATTCGCGCTCTACAGGCAACGGGCCTGGAAATTACTCTGATTCGAGATATTACCCCCATTCCCCACAACGGTTGCCGTCCTCCCAAGCGGCGGCGTGTCTGAAGGATCCCGCGTTGAGGGCCGGTCGAGCGTCTGTAGGAGTTTGCTCCAGAGCTACAGGTCTGCCCAAGCGTGAGATGACCTCGAAGTTTCATCAGTTCTCCAAACGGATGTCGAGCCAGACGGACGGGGCCACCATGACGATTCAAACCAGCCGAACCCTCTCCCACTCTCTGGGCAGCAGAGCGAGCTCAAGCGCTGTTGCTTACCAGACCGAGTGTGTTGAATCTCATCGGGATGATAACGGCGTTCACTACGGCAAATTTGCTCTGGGGCCACTGGAGCGCGGCCAAGGGATCACGGTGGGCAACGCTTTGCGGCGGGTGTTGCTCTCCAATCTAGAAGGGACGGCGGTGACTGCTGTACGCATTGCCGGGGTGACCCACGAGTTTTCCACGGTGCCGGGGGTGCGGGAAGACGTGATGGAGATCCTTCTAAACATGAAGGAGCTGGTGCTGCGCTCCAGTTCCCCCGAGACTCAGGTGGGCCGCTTGGTGGCTCAGGGGCCAGGGGAAGTTACTGCTGAGAAGCTGCAATTGCCCAGCGATGTGGAGGTGATCAACCCCCGTCACCACATTGCCACCCTGGCGGAAGGGGCGATTTTGGAAATGGAGTTCATGATTGGCCGGGGACATGGCTACCGCGCCGTCGATTACTCCGACAGCAAAGCGATGGCGATTGATTTTCTGCAGATCGACTCTGTCTTCATGCCGGTGCGCAAGGTGAACTACGCTGTGGAAGCAGCTCGGGTGGGCCAATTCCTGGAAAAAGATCGGCTAGTATTGGAAATCTGGACCAACGGCAGCCTCACCCCGCAAGAGGCCCTCAGCCAAGCGGCCCGCATTTTGGTGGGCTTGTTCGCACCGCTGCAGGAGGTCAGCTTCGATGCTCCTGTGCCGCCCAAGCCAGACGAGGACAACCAAAAAAACCAGATCCCCATCGAGGAGCTACAGCTCTCGGTACGGGCCTACAACTGTCTGAAGCGAGCTCAGATCAACACGGTGGCCGATCTGCTGCTCTATACCGAGGAAGATCTGCTGGAGATCAAAAACTTTGGCCAGAAGTCTGCCGAAGAGGTGGTGCAGGCTTTGAAAGCCCGCTTTGGTCTGACACTGCCCCGCACCCGCGAAAAAGGCAAGGCCTAGAGTTTAGGTTCCGTCTCAAGCATCTGCACCGCTAGCACAACCGCGTCAAAACGCAAGGATCCCCGAAGAGTGTAGGACACAAGACAGAGGTTACCATGCGCCACCGCCGTCGTACCCCCCACCTCAATAAGCCCGCCGACCAGCGCAAGGCCCTGATGCGGGCGCTGACCACGGCTCTGCTGCGGGAAGGGCGGATCACCACCACCAAAGCCCGCGCCAAAGCCATTCGGGCCACCACCGAGAAGATGATCACCCTGGCCAAAGAGGGATCCCTGGCGGCGCGGCGACAGGCGCTGGCCTACATCTACGACAAGGAGCTGGTGCGCTCCCTGTTTGAGCAGGCTCCTGAGCGCTACCGGGATCGGCCCGGTGGCTATACCCGCATCTTGCGCACCGTGCATCGGCGGGGGGATGGAGCAGAAATGGCGGTCATCGAGCTGGTGTAGCGGAAAGGGATCCATGCCGTACCGTCGCATTGCCCTGAGAATTCAGTACCTCGGCAGCAGGTTCTATGGCTGGCAGCGCCAGGCAGCCCGCCGTACCGTGCAAGGGGTGCTGGAGGAGGCGATTGCGTCGCGGGCGGGGCATCCGGTAACCCTCTATGGGGCCGGTCGCACCGATACGGGGGTTCATGCTGCAGGCCAGGTGGCCCACTTCGACACCACCTCCGGCATCCCTGCGGCGGAGTGGTCGAGGGTGCTGAACGACTGTCTGCCGGAAGATGTGGTAGTGCTGGCTTCTGCTCAAGTGCCTGACTCCTGGCACGCCCGCTTTTCGGCTCGCTGGCGCCGTTACCGCTACCTGATCCTGAACCGGGAGCGACCGGATGTGTTCTGGCGCCTCTTTAGCTGGCAGGTGCGTTGGCCTCTGCAGGTGGAGCCGATGGCGGAAGCCCTGAATTCCCTGCTGGGGGAGCACAGCTTGGAAGCCTTCCGGCGGCGGGGATCGGATCGGCCCCACTCGCGGGTACAGGTGCAGGAGGTGCTCTGCCAGCGGCTGGGGGACTTGATCAGCATCGAGGTGCAGGCCAGCGGCTTCCTCTACCGGATGATGCGGCTCTTGGTGGGATCCCTAGAGGTGGTGGGCCGGGGCCAGCTCAGCCCGGCACAGTTTGTCCACCTGTGGCAACACAACGACTGGAGCCAGATGCGCACCCGCTACAGCGCTCCTCCGCAAGGGCTGTGCCTGACGGATGTGGGCTATGCTGCGGATCCCTTCGGTCAACAGTTCGCCCACTCGCCGCCCTTTTGGGCCTTGCCCACAGAGCCTCCCTCCGCCCTCCGGTCGCCGGCTGCGTTGGCCCATTCCTGCGGTTGATCTGGGCGATCTCCAAGCTTGTCCTGATATGTTTCCTTGGCTGCCATGAACAAAACTCCCCTTCCCAACCCCGAGACTCTGGCGCCCCGCTGGTATCTGGTGGATGCTGCCAATCAGCGCCTGGGCCGCTTGGCCGCCGCTGTGGCCACCCTCTTGCGGGGTAAGCATAAACCGGACTTCACCCCTCACCTGGATACGGGGGACTATGTAATTGTGATCAACGCTGAGAAAGTGGTGGTCACTGGCAAAAAGCGCACCCAAAAGCTCTACCGCCGCCACTCTGGCCGTCCTGGCGGCATGAAAGTGGAAACCTTTGCCCAACTGCAGGCGCGCCTGCCGGAGCGGGTGGTGGAAAAAGCGGTCAAGGGAATGTTGCCCCACACCCGTTTGGGCCGGCGGCAATTCACCAAGCTGAAAGTTTATGTCGGGCCAAACCACCCTCATGAGGCCCAGCAGCCCCAAGTTTATCCCCTCAACACGATCCCAGGAGCCAAAGCATGACTCAAGCGAGCAGCCAACGAGCCGTTTATTGGGGAACGGGACGCCGCAAAACCGCCGTTGCCCGCGTGCGTTTGGTGCCCGGCACGGGCAAAATCATCATCAACGACAGGCCGGGAGACCAGTATCTGCAGTATCAAGAAGCCCTTCTGGCCAGTGTGAAGGGGCCGCTAGAGATCCTTGGTCTGGAAAACTCCTACGATATCCTAGTGCGAGCCCATGGCGGCGGCGTTCACGGCCAGGCGGATGCGATCAAGCTGGGGGTGGCGCGCGCCCTCTGCGAGGTGGATCCGGCCAATCGCGGCCCTTTGAAAGTCGAGGGTTATCTGAAACGGGATCCGCGCGCCGTGGAGCGGAAGAAATACGGCCTGCGCAAGGCCCGCAAGGCTCCCCAGTACTCGAAGCGCTAGGGATCCCTGCCGTTGTTTTTAGAGGAAGATGTTGATAGACAAGGGTATAGAAACAGGCCCAGAGGAGGAAAGGGTTATGCCCAAGAAAGGATTGCACCCGCAGTGGTATCCAGAAGCCAAAGTCATCTGCAACGGCGAAGTGGTGATGACGGTGGGATCCACCAAGCCGGAGCTCAAGGTGGATGTTTGGTCGGGCAACCATCCCTTTTTCACTGGCAGCCAGAAGATCATCGACAGCGAAGGCCGGGTGGAGAAGTTCATGCGCAAATACGGCATGAGCGGTGGCAAAAAGGCCAAGTAGAGGTTCCCCCATCTGGGTGTGGGCAACGCTTGGATCCCTGGGTATTGCGAATCTATGGCTTCTGCTCAACTGATCGACCAGCTTAAGAATGTCGAAGCCACTTTTCAGGAGCTGACGGTGCGCTTGGCCGATCCGGACGTGGCCACGGATCCAGCTGAGCTGCAGCGGATTGCCAAGGCCCGCTCCTCCTTGGAGGCCACCGTCCAGGCTTTTCACGACTGGCAAAAGCTGAATCGCGATCTGCAACAGACGGAAGAGCTCTTGCGGGAATCGGCCTCCGACCCGGAGCTGGAGGCGATGGCAAGAGCGGAACTTGAGCAACTGCGGGCCCGCCAAGAACAACTGGAGGAAAAGCTCACCCTGCTGCTGCTGCCCCGGGATCCCAACGACGACAAGAACATTATGTTGGAGATTCGCGCCGGCACCGGTGGGGAGGAGGCGGCGCTGTGGGCGGCGGATCTGGCCCGTATGTACACCCGCTACGCCGAGAAGCTGGGCTGGTCGGTGCGTCTGGCGAGCCTCTCGGAAGGAGAGCTGGGGGGCTACAAAGAGGCGATCCTGGAGATTCAAGGGGATCAGGTGTACAGCAAGCTCAAGTTTGAAGCTGGCGTGCATCGGGTGCAGCGGGTGCCCGTCACCGAAGCGCAAGGCCGTGTCCACACCTCGACGGCCACGGTGGCGGTGATGCCAGAGGTGGACGAGGTGGAGGTGGTCATCGACCCGAAAGACATCGAAATCAAAACGGCACGTTCTGGGGGGGCAGGCGGCC
Source organism: Thermostichus sp. OS-CIW-30 (assembly GCF_054060215.1). Taxonomy (NCBI): domain Bacteria; kingdom Bacillati; phylum Cyanobacteriota; class Cyanophyceae; order Thermostichales; family Thermostichaceae; genus Thermostichus; species Thermostichus sp. OS-CIW-30. The sequence continues at coordinate 41,622 of NZ_JBSSCZ010000003.1, forward strand.
AAAACGTGAACAAGGTGGAGACGGCGGTGGATCTTCTCCACAAGCCCACCGGGATCCGGGTGTTTTGTACCGAGGAGCGTTCCCAGCTGCAGAACCGCCAGCGGGCCATGCAGATTTTGCGGGCCAAACTCTACGAGATGAAGCTGCAGGAGCAACAGGCCTCCATTAGCTCTGCCCGGCGCATGCAGGTGGGAACGGGATCCCGCTCGGAAAAAATTCGCACCTACAACTACAAGGACAACCGCGTTACCGACCACCGCCTCAACCAGAATTTCCCTCTGCAGCCCATCTTGGATGGGGAGCTGGACGACTTGATCCAGGCTTGTATTGGCCTTTACCAAAAAGAGCTGTTGGCGGAGCTATCCTAGGCCAAACTGAGTTACCGCCAGCGGATGGGATCCCTTCTCGAGGACCTTTCCTCTGCCGAGCTAGCGGTAGAATAAATACCCACGTCGAGTGCCTAAACCCCCATGCTGGCCGAATACCGCCAACACGCCGCTGCCCGCGAGGCCCAAGGGATCCCGCCGCTGCCCTTAAACGCTGCCCAGACCAGCCAGGTGTGCGAGCTCCTGAAGGCCCCGCCTGCTGGCGAAGAAGCCTTTTTGTTGCACCTCTTAACAGAGCGCGTCCCGCCGGGGGTCGATGAAGCCGCCTATGTGAAAGCGGGCTTTTTGGCCGCTGTGGCCAAGGAGGAGGTTGAATCCCCGTTGATCACTCCCCTGCGGGCGGTGGAGCTCTTGGGCACCATGCTGGGGGGCTACAACGTCCAGGTTTTGCTGGATCTGTTGCGGGATCCCCGGAGTGAGATTGCAGCGGCAGCAGCCCGCGCCCTCAGCCACACCCTGCTGGTTTTCGATGCCTTTCACGACGTGCTGGAGCTGAGCCAGTCCGGCAATGCCTATGCCCAACAGGTGATCGAGTCCTGGGCCAAGGGCGAATGGTTTACCGCCAAAGCTCCCCTGGCCGCAGCAATCACTGTAACAGTGTTCAAGGTTGCCGGCGAGATCAACACCGACGACCTTTCCCCCGCCGCCCACGCCACCACCCGCCCGGATATCCCCCTCCACGCCCAAGCCATGCTGGAGTCCCGCGCTCCAGGATCCCTGGTTACCATTGCCGAGCTGAAGCGCCGCGGCCATCCCGTTGCCTTTGTGGGGGATGTGGTAGGCACGGGATCCTCCCGCAAATCCGCCCTCAACTCGCTGCTCTGGCACATCGGCCACGACATTCCCCATGTGCCCAACAAGCGGGCCGGCGGGGTCATCCTGGGGGGCACCATCGCGCCCATCTTCTTCAACACCGCCGAAGATGCCGGGGCCTTGCCCATCCAGTGCGATGTCTCCCGCCTGGAAACCGGCATGGTGGTTACCATTTGCCCCTACGAAGGTGTGATCCGCTCTGAGGCCGGCCAGGTTCTCTCCACCTTTTCCCTGCGGCCCGTAACCCTCCCCGACGAAGTGCGGGCGGGGGGACGTATTCCCCTGTTGATTGGCCGTGCCCTCACCGACAAAACCCGCCAAGCCTTGGGTTTACCTCCCTCCACCTTGTTTATCCGCCCCACTCCACCGGCAGACACCGGCAAAGGCTATACCCTAGCGCAAAAAATCGTGGGCAAAGCCTGTGGGCTGCCAGGCGTGCGCCCGGGCACCAGTTGTGAGCCCCTCATTACCACGGTGGGATCCCAGGACACCACCGGCCCCATGACCCGCGATGAGCTGAAGGAGCTGGCCTGTCTGGGCTTCAACGCCGACCTGGTGCTGCAGAGCTTCTGCCACACCGCCGCCTATCCCAAGCCGGTGGACATCCAGATCCACAAAGAGCTGCCCGACTTTTTCGCTTCCCGTGGGGGCGTTGTCCTGCGTCCCGGCGATGGCATTATCCACTCCTGGCTCAACCGCATGCTCCTGCCGGATACCGTCGGCACCGGGGGCGACTCCCACACCCGCTTCCCCTTGGGGATCTCCTTCCCGGCGGGATCCGGTCTGGTGGCCTTTGCCGCCGCCATGGGGGTGATGCCCTTGGACATGCCGGAATCGGTGCTGGTGCGCTTTAAGGGGGAACTGCAGCCGGGGATCACCCTGCGGGACATTGTCCATGCCATCCCCTACGTGGCCATTCAGAGGGGGCTGCTCACCGTTGAGAAAAAAGGCAAGAAAAACGTCTTTGCCGGGCGCATCATGGAGATCGAGGGCCTGCCGCATCTGAAGGTGGAGCAAGCTTTTGAGTTTACCGATGCCTCGGCAGAGCGCAACTGTGCCGGCTGTACCATCCAGCTGAGCCTCGAGACGGTCTCAGAATATCTGCGCTCCAACGTGGTGCTGCTGAAGAACATGATTGCCCGCGGCTACCAGGATGCGAGAACCTTGCTGCGGCGCATCGCCAAAATGGAAGCATGGCTGGCCAACCCCAGCCTGATGGAAGCGGATCCCGACGCCGAATACGCCGAAGTCATCGAAATTGACCTCAGCACCATCACCGAGCCGATCGTCTGTGCCCCCAACGATCCCGACAAGGTGATGACCCTAAGCGAAGTCCATGCCCAACACGCCGCCGGCAACCCCGATACGCCGATCAAGATTGACGAAGTTTTCATCGGCTCCTGCATGACCAACATCGGCCACTACCGCGCCGCCGCCAAAATCCTGGAAGGCCAAGGGCGGGCCAAGGTGCGCCAATTCTGGATCTGTCCGCCCACCCGCATGGATGAGGCACAACTGCGCTCGGAAGGCGTATACGGCATCTTTGCTGCCGCCGGGGCCAGAACGGAAATGCCGGGATGCAGCTTGTGTATGGGCAACCAAGCCCGCGTGGAAGACGGGGCCACCGTCATGTCCACCTCCACCCGCAACTTCAACAACCGCATGGGCAAAGACGCGCGGGTTTATCTGGGATCCGCCGAGCTGGCCGCCGCCTGCGCCCTTTTGGGCCGGATCCCCACCCCTGAGGAGTACCGAGAGATCGTCTCCACCAAGATCCAGCCCTTTGCCGGCGAGCTGTATCGCTACCTCAACTTCCACGAGATCCCTGGCTTTGAGGACGAAGGACGGGTCATCCCGCGGCAGCACGTGGAGGAGCTGTCCAGGAGCCGTTCTTGAGCGAGAATAGGGGCTAGCTGCCCTGATAGCATGGCAGGGATCGCCCCATTGCCCTGGAGAAAGCTCAATGGCCCTGAATCCAAAGAGGATCCGCCGCATCCACCGCACCCTTGCCCCCATCCTGGCCTTGCCTTTGGTGGTAACGGTGCTAACGGGATCCCTGTATCAAATTGCCCGCCTCAACCAAAACTTCGACTACTACTGGCTGATCCAAATCCACAAAGGGCAGTGGGGCCCCCTCGATCTGCAAGCGGTTTACCCCTTCTTAAACGGACTGGGGCTGCTGGTGATGGTGGCCACCGGTCTCAGTATGTGGTTACCCACAAAACTCCATCGCCGCCCCAAACATACGGAGTCCCAGAGGGTTTTGGATGGATAAACCTGTAGGGTAAACACCTAAGAAACATTCCAGAAAACCCTACACTTCTCGGAATAGATTTGAATACACTAGAAGCATAGAGGTTTTGCTTATACCTCTAAAGTTGAGCCCCGAAAGCTAAGCTAAAAACTCGAACTGGAAGTCAAAAAAGCAAAGTAATAGAGGAGGAGGATGCTCTATGGCTCTTGTCCGCTGGGATCCATTTCGTGAAATTGACGAAATTCAACGGGAAATGAACCGGATGTTCGACCGGCTGATCCCTCGCACCACCGAGGCCGACGGCTTTGCCTTCATGCCGGCAGTGGAGATGCACGATGATCCCGAAACCATTACCCTGAAGCTGGAGCTGCCCGGCTTGAACCCCAACGACTTGGATATCCAAGCGACAGCCGAAGCGGTCTCCATCACCGGGGAACGGCGATTTGAGAAGCGCTCTGAAGACAAAGGGGTAACCCGGACTGAATTCCGTTATGGGCGCTTCCAACGGGTGATCCCGCTGCCGAACCGGATCAAACACGATCAAGTGAAAGCCGAATACAAAGATGGGATCCTCACCCTCACCTTGCCCAAGGCAGACTCTGAAAAAGCCCAAGTGGTCAAAGTGAGCGTTGTCTCCTGATGGCCTAGAGGTTAGGCAACTTCCTAATAGGGAAAAAGGATCCCATAGAGGTAGGCGATGAGCCTACCTTTTTTTACATTTCGGTTCAAGATTCCATGGCTTCCCAGCTCCCCTCTCCTTCTGGGAAAGGGGCCGGGGCAAGGGCAGGGGCAACGACCATAAACTGGCTTCGCTGCAGGGATCCCCAGCTCTCCCTACCGAACTCAACTCAACTCGATTTGACTTTTGCCCGCCGCTTTGGATAGGGTTTGAGTGCGCAACGGAGCCAAGGTTGAGAGCATGGCCAGCGTTACCTACGAACACGTTACCAAGCGCTACAGAGACACCACCGCCGTCCACGACCTGAACATCGCCATCGAAGACGGGGAATTTCTCGTCTTCGTCGGTCCCTCCGGCTGCGGCAAAACCACCTCTTTGCGCATGCTGGCCGGACTGGAAGAGGTGAGCGCCGGCTCCATCTACATCGGCGACCGAGTGGTCAACGATATCCCCCCCAAGGATCGGGATATCGCCATGGTCTTCCAGTCCTACGCCCTCTACCCCCACATGACCGTGGCCGAGAACATGGCCTTTGGCCTCAAGCTGCGCGGCCTGCCACGGGCGGAGATCGAAAGCCGGGTTAGGGGGGTGGCCAAGCGCCTTGGGATCGAGCACCTGCTTAACCGCAAGCCCAAGGAACTTTCGGGTGGGCAACGGCAGCGGGTTGCCGTCGGGCGGGCCATCGTGCGCAATCCGGCGGTGTTTTTGATGGATGAGCCCCTCTCCAACTTGGATGCCAAGCTGCGGGTACAGGCGCGGGCCGAGATTAGCAAGTTGCACATGCAACTGGGCACCACCTTTATCTACGTTACCCACGACCAGGTGGAGGCCATGACCATGGGCAACCGCATCGCCGTCATGAAGGATGGCCGCCTGCAGCAGGTGGATACCCCCCACACCCTCTACACCCGCCCGGCCAACCTGTTTGTGGCCGGGTTCATCGGCAGCCCTGCTATGAACTTTTTCCAGGCCAAGCTGCGGGAGCAAGAAGGCACTCTCTGGGTGGATACCGGCGCCTTCCGCGTGCCCATCCCACCCCACCAGGCGGATCCCTATCGGCACTATGCGGGCAAGTCGGTCATCTTCGGCATCCGCCCGGAAAACATCCACGATCCCCACTACCAACCCCCAGGGATCCAACCTGCCCCGGTGCGGGCTAAGGTCTCCGTCACCGAGCTGATCGGCCATGAAGTGATCCTCCATCTCAGCACCACCGACCGAGAAGGGATCCTGGCCGAGCAGGAGTTTGTGGCCCGCGTGGATCCCCGTACCCAGCTTCGGGTTAACCAGTGGGCAGAAGTGGTCTTCGACATGGATCGCTTCCACCTGTTTGACCCGCAAACCGAGCAGCGGCTGGGATAAAAACGATGACCAAAAAAACTGGGTTACAAGCCCCGCCCTTCTAGGGCGGCTTTTGTAAGATGCTATTCGACAGAAAAGGCAACTTTGCATGTACCTTGTCCGCAAGCTCAAGCTAGGCGTCTCAGAGCAACTGCAGCTGTTGAGCAGGGCAGCAGGCGAGCTGTACTCAAAGGTGCTCGTTCACTTTTGGCGGGTTGTCCGCAAGAAGGGACTGTGGTTGAAACCTTCCACGCTAATGCGGTGGTTTCCCAACGACCCTGAGAATACACTTCATGCTCACAGTGCAGACGCGGTAGTGCAAAGCTTCTTTGCCTCTTTGAAGTCCTGGCGAGAACGCCGCCAAACCGACCCCAACGCCCGTCCACCTCGACGGCGTCGGTACTATTCCAAAGTTCAATGGAAGTCTTCAGCCATCCAAGTCGTCAATGGAAAGCTGCGATTGTCGAACGGGAAAGGCAATGAGCCCCTGATGATTAACTGGGCTTGGGACACACCTGTTTGGGTAGAGATGGGCTGGGATGGCCAGCAGTATGAGTTGAGAGCTTGCTACAAGGTGGGGGATACGCTGCCGGAAGAAGAGGGGGAAGAGAGCAACGTTGCCGCTGTGGATTTGGGTGAGATTCACCCCGCAGTCGCTCATGAGGGGGGACAAACCTACCTTGCCAATGGCAGGCTGCTGCGCTCCAAAAGGCGCTACCAGAACAAGCTGCAGGGCAAGCTAGCTCGACTCCTGGCGCGCAAAAAGCGGGGTTCTCGGCGGTGGAAGCGGCTAATCCGTTCCAATCGCGTGAGCGGGACGGAGTCCTTACGCCTGCAGCTCAAGAAGCTACACCACCAAATCCAAGACATTCTGCACAAGCAGACGACCAGACTGGTCTCCACGCTCCACGAGCGAGGCGTGCAGACAGTTGTGATTGGCGACATTCGGGATATCCGGATGTCTGCCAACTACAACAAGAAAGCGAATCAGAAGATCCACCAGATGTTGCATGGTCAAGCTCGGCACCAAATCACTTACAAGGCCGAACGGCTGGGGATGAAGGTTGTGCTGCAGGATGAGCAGTACAGCTCTCAGGAGTGTCCTGTTTGTGGGCAGAGAAACAAGCCCAAAGGTCGTGTGTACAGGTGTGGGTGTGGGTTTGAGTTCCATCGGGACGGGGTGGGTGCAATTAACATTGTTGCTACGCAACGCTAACGCGAACGCAGGAAGTATCTGGGCTCCGGCCCAGTAGTTGGGGTTATGGCATCCCCCATAGGGTTGAGGTTGAGGACTCCGTCCCGCTAACGCGAACAGCCTCATGCCCTGTGTAGCTCAGTTGGTAGGAGCAATTCTGCTGGCTGAGAAAGAATCCCCGTCCTTTAGGGCGGGGGGTATGTCAACCAAAAAGGCCCCCATGTATGAATCAGGGGGGCTTTCGTAAGTCCTGGCTTTGCACTTGCCTAGCGAAGTGGGGAATCCAGCAGAATGACCAGGCGTTCTTCCAAAAACTTCAGGTTGGCCAACACTTGACTAAACGCTTCTTCCTGCGTCCAGTCCATAATCTCCATGGTCTTGTGGACTAGAGATTGCACCGGCACCGGCAAGGGGCCGAAGACATCCACCAGCCAGCGCACCGAGAAAGGATCGATGGTAATGTTCCCCTCAGCTCCCGGCCAGCCGTTGATGTTGACAGGCCCGTTGTCCCGAATGGCGTTGAGAAAAGCCTGCTTGGCATCCAACTTCACCAGAAGGGGGTGGGCTTGCACCGTGCCGTTCCACCATTCGTCGTTCGTAAACGGCTCAGCCTTGGGAATGCCGGGGTGCCCACACCAAAAGTCGATCAAGCGGGTCATGTTGGGGAAAATCAGCTCGATGAAGTGAAGCTTTTGCTCCTCGCTTAACTTATTGAGTTGCCGCATCGAGTAGGGCACCGGCTTGGTCAAGACCCTCTCCAACTTCCACTGCTGCCAATTCACCATGCTAATAAACTCGAGGCCGGCCTGCCTCAACATCTCAAACACCTGCGGCACCGTAAAGCCCTTGTCGCTGCGCAGCAGGAAGTTGGCCAGGATCCCCGCTGTGGTTTTGATGGCATCGCCGTTCCAGTGGCTCTTCACAAAGCTGGCGTCGGTGAGCGCTTCCATCACCTCTCGTAGCAGGGGCACCGCTTTGGCTGCCGGCTCGTCCATCACCCCCAGCAGCTCCATCGCATCCTGCATGTTGAAGATAAACTGCCGCTGATAAAGGCTATGAACATTGGTGCGGATGATCCCATCGGGCTTGAGCACCTGCCGCATGCCTTTCAAACCGGCAACCGGGTCGTCCAGTAGGTAGAGAACGTCGTTGCAGGCAATAAAATCAAACTCCTCCCCCAGCGCCGTCATGTCGGTAATGTCCATAACATGAAAGCGGGCGTTTTCAATCTTATGGAACTTAAAGCGCTGCTCTGCCATCTTGATGGACTCCGGCGAAATATCCACACCCACATAGCGAGCGCCGGGGTTGGCCGTTGCCAAAACCAAAGTTTCCCAACCGGAGCCACAGCCGGCATTGAGCATCACCTTGCCTTCCGGCAATACCACCTTGCGATCCCGCAGGTACCTGGCCGTCGTAAGGCTGTTGGCAAACAAGGCAAGGTTGTCGGTAACCGTCTGCTCAATCGGCACATTCGGGTAGGGAAACTCGTCAAACTGCGCCTGTACGGGGTTGGACACAACTTTCTCTGCCATGGCAGTCTTCCTGTTTTTGGGTATCCCAACACTCTTAGCACGCACCCTATCGTACTGCACAGCAAGCAAAAGACTGAGGCAAATCCAGAAAAGCCTGAGGATGGTATAGTGGTGGGGTGTTTTGTAACTACCTAACCTAGAATTCAGGGGAGTCGGGAAGAGGGATCCTTCGATGAGCCCCCGCAAGCGGCTGTTTTGGTTAATGGCAACTTTTCTCCTTGGAATTCTGGCTGCTTGTGGGCTAGCTAGCGGGCCCAGCCTCCTCAGTCGCCCAGAGACTTCATCGCCCGCCCCAGAAGGAGGCGTTGCTGCCTACTACGACGGCAACCCGCAATCGGTAACCATCCGCGATGCCGCCATTGCCTTTGCCATTGCCAGCGGGATCACCCAGCCCAGCCAGATTGTCAGCTTTGTCAACACCGTTTTGCGGGTGCAGCCTCCTCTCACCTTGGCTGAGGTGACCACGGCCGACCCCAATCCGGTGGCCATCTCCGATTTTGATGGGGATGGCACGCCAGGCACCATTCGGGATGCGGCTATTTTGTTTGCCATTGCCACTTTGCAGACCCGCGATGCCAACCGCATCAACACCTTCGTCAACACCGTTTTGCGGCTGCAACCTCCCCTCAACCTTACGCCTGAACAAGCGGCCAGATTGCCAGGGCCGGGATTTGTTCCGCCCACAGGGCTTCCAACCGCCTCGCCTTCGCCGTCACCACCTGGGATCCCCACCCTGGGGGTGCCGCAGGCGGTTACAGGGCGCTTGACCACCAGTAGCCCTCGGGATCCCCGTCGTCCTACTCACTTCATTCAGGATTTCCTGCTCAGCGCGCCTGCGGGGCAAACGGTGCGGATCCAGCTTTCCAGTATCGACTTCGATACTTACCTTTTCATCGTTAACCAGGCTACCGGCGAGGTGATTGCCGAAAACGACGACTTTGGGGGGAGTACGAATTCCCAGCTCGACTTGGTTGTGCAAGCTGGAATCAACTACTTGGTGCGGGTTAGCAGTTATGACCCTGGTGCTACGGGTGCTTTCCAGCTTAGGACTGCTCTGGTTGCCCCGGCACCCACTCCTTCTCCCACGGCTTCGCCCACTCCCTCTGCTGGCGGCTTCAACATCGAGATTGAATTCATCGACAACAGCCTCAGCCCTTCCCAGCGCAACATCGTTCTGCAAGCGGCCCGGCGCTGGGAGCAGATCATCACCGGGGATCTGCCTGATGTAACCGTAACTCTGGAGGCTGGCTTCTGCGGAGCTGGTTTCCCCCCGACTCCCCTGGTCAACCGGCCTGTGGATGATCTCTTGGTTCAAGTAACCGGCGCCCGGCTCCTCTCCAGCCCCCCTGAGAGTGATGGTCCGGGTAAGGCTGTGGGTCAAGCGGGCCCCTGTGGCCCCCTTCGGCCCGGGATCGGCATCATCCCCTATGCCAGGATAGGGATCGACCCGGCATATCTGGGTCGCTTAGAGGATCAGGGATCCCTGTTTGACGTTGTCCTGCACGAGCTGGGCCATGCTCTGGGGTTTGGCACCGTCCCCAACTGGCGTCCTCTTCTCCTCAACAGCGGCACCTCCAACCCGCGCTTTGCCGGCCGGCAGGCCACTGCTGAGTACAACAGCCTGGGCGGATCGGGGAATGTGCCGGTGGAGGTTGAGCCACCTCCCGAAGGTCACTGGCGGCGAACCCTAGGGTTGGAGCTGATGACGCCGGTGCTGCCACCGCCACCTGCACGCCCTGCTCTTAGTCGTATTACGGCTGCAGCCATGCAGGACCTGGGGTACCCAGGCGTTAACCTGGCTGCTGCGGATCCCTATACCCTGCCTCCAGAAGGGCGCCGCCTGCCCCCAGGGGAGGGGCTCTTCCTTGGCAACGACGCTGTTTTTGGCCCAATTGGGGGTGAGATAGAGCTTTTGCCCTAGCCGAGTACCTTCCAAAAAAGGCCCCCTAGCGGGGCCAGCAGGGGGAGGAGTCAAGCTTAAAGAGGAGGGAGAACTTTATGCTTCAGGCAAGGGTTCATAGGGCTGCAGGAAGAAGGATCCCCAGAAGGAGGAGGGAAAGTGTTGGTACCTAAGCTTAGGGTTCCCGTTCCCGTTGCTGCATTTTTGATGCCAATACCAACCTCATTGGTTCCAGTGCTGAAGGTGGTGCCATCCACGATCACAGAACCGCTGGAGTGGCTAGCTTTAATCCCAATTGCCCCTAACTGATTGGCTGTGTTACCGTTCAGCTTGATCTTAGAGCTTGGGCCCAACACCTTGGAGCCTCCGACGTTTAGCCAAACGGCTATGCTTGGTTTAAGGTCGGTTCCACTGGTAATGCTTTCGAGATTCACCGTGCTCGATTGAACAATCACCGGCCCTGCTGAAGCTCCACCTAAAACACCCACAACACCTAGACCATTGCTGCCGGTAGATTCAATGGTACTGCCGACTACCTCCAGAGTTGTGTTGTTACCTGCATGCACGATGGCGGCGGTGTAGTCTTTGTCGCCTTTGATCTGAACCTCCAGCCCTTGCAGCAAGATGGTACCGCCCAGCGTTAGAGCAGTTACTGCAATACACCTGTCACCCAAACTTGTAAAGGGCGTGCCGCCAGTGCCAAGATCCTTACAGTCAATCTTCATGTTTTCTAAAGATGTGCCCACACCGGCAAGGTTGATGGCTGCTGTAGGAGTAGGCCCACCCGGATCCCCGCTGGTAATCTTGAAGCCCTTGAGGCGATAGCCTTTGTTGAGAGTTAGGAGCTTGCCGCTCAAATTGAGGTTAAAGCCACTGGGGCCGACCACCGTCACAGATCCTTTAGTCAGGTTAGGGGTGCTGATGTTGCTAGAAACGCCCTGAGTTGCTGCCCTGACAATCGTTACCGTTACATCTGTTCCTCCGCCGGTGCCTGAGCCGGTAGTGTTGGCAGCAGAGCTGACGATGGGTGTAGTTAGCGCATACTCCACTGTTTGAAATGGCTGAGTAGCCGTACCAGGGTTCGTATTGTCTCCATACACTGGATCTACGAAGAACTGGATGGTCGAAGGTGTGGGCGTCGGAGTCGGGGTCGGAGTCGGTGTCGGAGTCGGGGTGGGCTCGCTGAAGAGGGTATCTAAGTTCGGCTGCGTGACGCTGACACCGCTGAGCTTCAGGGTGGTGGCAAGGAAGGGATTGATCTTACTGGCCGTCGGCGGAAGACCTGTTGAAATTGCCGCAAACAAAACCGCCGCATCCTTGCAGTCCACCACCCCATCGGCAGTAAAGTCCGAAATGGACGGCTTGAGCGGGTTGCCCAACCCCGTCACGTCGGCAGCCGTAATCGGCCCCACCTTGAGGGTGTTATTGACAAAGTTAACAATCTTCCCGGAGTCGTTGGTGTTGAGGGTGCAGGCGGCAAAAAGGACTGCCGCATCCTTGATGGTGACTGAGGTCTTTACCCCGTCGTAGTAGAAAGCAATGCTCTCGGAACCCCGAACTGCCGTTTCCGGCGCCTGAGCGGAAATGGTCGGCGGAACTTGAGTAACCGTAGGCGGATCCGAAGAGAACGAACAAGCGACCATGCCTCCTGCCAGGGAGGAAGCCAGAAGCAGGGGAGCTAACGAAGACCGGAAGCCGGGCCTTGAGCCGCGGGAAGCCATGGTAAACCTCCTACTGAAGAATCCTTGCCAGGGTAGAAGTCCTTGACAAGACTTGCCCAGCTCACTCCAGGGAAACCACAAGACAAACCTTACGCTGATCCTAAGGATACCCAAAGAGCTCTCAAAAAAAGAAGTACAGAGACGGTGCCTTTCCCAAAGTTGAAGAACAAGAAAGACAACCGGCTGCCACCCAGCTCCTCCTGAATGAGAACCGATTGCCCTCCTGGAGCCAGCCCTGAGTTAGTTCACCAAAATGCCAGGCCCGAAGTTGAAGTAGGTGGTGCTGCCAGGGTTGGTGGTGTTGTCAAAGGTGCTAAGGGTAGTACCGCCGACCGTAATCGGCCCAGGTGAAGGAATGGCGGGAGTCACCCGGATCTGGCCGCCAAAGGGAATGGTAAAGGAAGTGGGGAAGGTGGCCACATTCCCAGACACCGAGGTGGAGGTGGCGATCACCGTGCCATCTGCTTGTCGAATGGTTACCGTGGCCCCTGCCGGCAAGCCCGGGATCGTAATCTGCGGGCCGGCAGGAGTCGGTGTTGGCGTGGGTGTTGGAGTTGGAGTGGGCGTGGGTGTCGGTGTTGGCGTGGGCGTGGCAACCGTGAGAGGATCCCTTGAGGAAGAGCCACAGGCCACCACTAGCCCGGCCAGAGCAGCAGACAATACCAACGAGGCCAGGGAAAAATGCCGCCTATGTGGGAACTTAGACATTCTCAGACCTCCAGCAAAGTGAGTAGGAATTAGGACAGCGGTTGCAGTCCTGGCCCAGTATCGGCCAGCTCAGGGGAACTAACGGGTATTATTCCCTAACCCCAGCCCAGAAGGAAGAGGATCCACAGCTCTGGACCTAGTCTTGGCTCATAAGGTAGTTGATGGCGCGGTTTTGCTGCTCAACCACCTGGCGCAGCTCGGCAATGCTGGCCCGCAGCTCAGCGATGGACTCCCTAGTTTGGGCAATGGCTGCAAAAACTTGCCCAATCGCCTCTGTGTTTTGGGCAATGACTGCGAAAAGACGCTCAATGGCCTCTGTGTTCTGGACAGTAACTGTGGAAACACGCCCAATGGCCTCTGCGTTCTGGACAGTAACTGTGGAAACACGCCCAATGGCCTCTGCGTTCTGACCAATGGCTGCAAAGGCTTGCCCAATCGCCTCTGTGTTCTGGGCGGTGGCTGCAAAAAGACGCTCGATGGCCTCTGTGTTCTGGACAGTAACTGTGGAAACACGCCCAATGGCCTCTGCGTTCTGACCAATGGCTGCAAAGGCTTGCCCAATGGCCTCTGTGTTCTGGGCGGTGGCTGCAAAAAGACGCTCGATGGCTTCTGTATTCCGGGCAGTGGCCTGGGCATTGGCCAGCGTCTGCTGGGCCAGGACTTCCAAGATGGCCTCCACCCGCTCCAACCGCTCCGACATGGGGTTCCCTACACCAGCTTAGGATCCCATTCTAGCCGGATCCCTGGCCTACCAGCGGCAGGGGCCGCGCTCCCCATTGGGGCAGATGGTCTCCCCGTCCGTCCGCACCCCCCCCAGCTGGGCTCCTTTCAGAATCGCCCCCCTGAGGTTGGCCCGCCGCAACTGGGCCCCGTTGAAAGCGGTGTTTTCCACATAGGCCCCGGCCAAATTGGCCCCCGACAGATCTGCTTCTAGAAAGACTCCCCCTGCACCAGCGCCTCGCCCAGATCAACGCCGGCCAGCTTGGCGTTGGGAAGCACCACCCCAAGCAACTGGCAGCCGGAGTGTGTCGCGTAAATGTATCAGCCGCCCGCCCTTGCCGACACAGTCCAGCAGCCCCAGGGCAAGCAGCTAGGCAAACCTTTTGGCCATCCCCTCTGCCCCAAGGGAGAGCAACGCAGCGACCTTCAGCCAACAAAAAACCCCCCACACAAGGGGGGGGAGCAACAAACTAGCCTTCTGGCCGGTTATGGATTAACATTCTTGAAAAGGTTCGGCGGTTGAGGGAAGCTGTTGCCGTTCACGACATCGTTGACAAAAATTCCAAGTCCTGATCCTCCCGCATCTATTCCGATGCCTACATTATTGACAGAAGCCTTGAACTCATTGTCTTGAATTAGGTGTCCGGTGGCGCCAGGGTCAACCGCAACACCAAATGAATTGGGGGCATCACCAGCCACAAGGATCTTGTTGCCCTTGACAACAGCGATACTGGAACCAGCATTAAGCGTAATTGCTAAAGCTTTACCACCACCAGTGGTAGCAGAAGAAAAGTCAAACTTAGAGTCAAGTACAGTGGTACCAGGATCATAACTATCTATAGCTCGAAGAATGGAACCAGGATTTTGATTGATAACAGAAGACAAGTTAAACGTAGAGTTAAGTACAGTGGTATTAGCAGCATTAGCCTTTATAGCTGCAGTGGTACTACCAAGATTATTTAAACCATCTGACTTGAACTCACTGTCGATGATTTTAACGCCCGCGCCTTTTATGAGTACTGCTGTTGTTTGCACATCGAACGTGATCTTATTACCCGAGAGCTTCACATTGGCTGCGTTAACTTTGATACACGTGTTTGTCGCTCCTGGTTTACACCTAATCGTCGCATTGTTGATGGATGCAGTGGACTTGTCGATGACAATACCCTCATTGCCATTGACCTCGATAGAGAAGCCCTCCAACTTCACATTCTCGTTCAGCGTCAACTGCTTCCCGGCGGCAATAGACAGCTTGTAATTCGTCGGACCCACGATGGTGATAGAACCACCGGGCACAGTAGTATTCAGGCTGGTATTCAGATTTTGCGTAACCGGCACCGCCGTTACCACCTGAATCGTTACGTTCTCGCCCTGCTGCAGGCGCGGCACCAGCTCGCTCTGATACGGGTTAGCCCCCGCCTTCAGCACCCCTTCAAAGGTCTTCCACGGCTTTGCCGCCGTCCCTGGGTTGCTGTCGCTGCCGTTCACCGGATCCAGGAAGAAGGTGTTCGGCACCGGAGTCACCGTCACCGGCACATCCACACTCCCCAGCCCCGTCCCGCTGAAGGTGATGTTTTGCGTCTGACCCACCGCCGTCAGCGGCGCCGTGACCTGCACCGGCTGGTTCACGTTGAAGTTGCTGCTGTCAAAGATCAAGATCGGGGGGGAAATGCTCCAACCTGTTGGCCCCGTCACCGTCACCGTCTTGATCCCGCTCGGATCCTGGGCTAGCTTGACGTTGATAGTTTTGACGGAGCTGGCAGTCGCATTGGGAATCGAGGTAGGCGAAACCACAATCAAAGACGCAGGTGTCGGAGTTGGGGTAGGAGCTGGAGTCGGAGTTGGAGCTGGAGTCGGAGTTGGAGCCGGCGGCGGAGGTGGAGGAGGTGGAGGAGGCACAGGCACCACAGAGCTGGCACTGTCTCCGCCACAGCCTGTCAAGATCAGGGGCAGAAGCACCACGGCAGACGCCAAGGTTAGAGAACCAAGTGACTTCAACAGCCACATATGCGTTTTTCCGTTCATTTTTCTCCTCTTAACCAAAAAAGTAGGGTTCGGCTGAACACTTCCCTTAACTTACCCGATCAACCAACCCGAAGCAACTGAGAAGGCTAAGGGCTTGATACTCGGATGGGAGACGCACACACGCCTGTGTCAGCGGTTGCTCTGGTTACTCCGTAAATTATACAGTCAGATCCGCCCAACTTGGCAAGTCTTGCCATTTTTTTTCCAGGTGCAACCCAGGAGCTACAGGGATCCCTGCCAAGTCCAAGTTGAACAGAGAGGATTGCGGAAGAATGACCGGTGGGATCTGCGGCAGTTCTGCCATCGGAGCCGAGGTTCACCCTTCATGCAGACGCTGCGGGCTAACAGCCCTCTTGAGCAGCCAGAACCCTTACCCGGCAAGCTTTCCCGGATCCACCTGCAAAAAACCGGAAGATTTGCCTATTTCCTCACAAAAGGGTGCTTGATCTGGGGCAGAAGGGTGGCAGGATGAGGAGTGGATGTTTTTTCTGGAGACCCAACCAGGATGGCTACCTATAAGGTCACTCTGATCAACGAGGAGCAAGGCTTGAACGTCACCATCGATGTGCCGGACGATGAGTACATTTTGGACGTGGCGGAAGAGCAAGGGATCGAGCTGCCCTATTCCTGCCGCGCCGGTGCCTGTTCGACCTGTGCCGGCAAGCTGGTGAGCGGCACAGTGGATCAAAGCGATCAGTCCTTCCTGGACGATGATCAGATCGAGCAGGGCTATGTGCTGACCTGTGTGGCTTACCCTACTTCCGACTGCACCATCATCACCCACCAAGAAGAAGCCCTTTACTGATCGAGCTTGAATTTCCGTCCTCAACCCCAGCCCCTCTTCCAAAGAGAGAGGGGTTTTTGTTTTGGGTGGCCCAAGGGGGTGTTCGAGCGCTCCGCGCTGCTGAGGCCCTCACCCAGAGGGAGAGGAGCATGCCTCTAACCCCCAAAACCCTGAACTTTGCTGAATTTACTGAGCTTTAGGCGGTTTGGCAAAAGTCATTGAGAGGGATATAGTAGACCAAGTTTCCCCCTGATCCTTGAGTCCACCGCAACGGTTGCCGGGAAGTGAAGGGGGAAAGCGCTCGGGGGGTATTCCTCAGGGCTTTGCGGGATACCGCCTTCCTGCTTGGACTCCGTCCCGCTAACGCGAACAGAGATAGGCAGGATGCGATCGCTTCTTTCCTGAACCATGTTCAGGAGAGTTCAGCGTGAATGTATCAGAATTGGCAGTGGTAGGATTTCCTTATTCTGTAGTGCTTCAGCAACCATGACCCCTGAGCAAGAGCAGTGGCTGATTCAAGCCATCCAGGAGCTAAAAGCCTCCCAGAGAGAATTGCAAGCCTCCCAAAGAGAATTGCAGGCCGCTCAGCAGGAGCTGCGCCTTGTCCAACAAAACCAGCAGGTTTTGATTCAAGAGCTGCGGGAAGGGCAGGCGATGTTGGCGCAGTTCTTTCGCGAGTCAATGGATCGGTTTGATGAGCGCACCCGGGCTATTGAACGGCGCACGGAAGCTGTGGAACGGCGCACAGAAGCACTGGAACGGCGCACCGACCAGATGGCGGAAGAGATGAGGGAGATCCGGCAGGAGATTCGGGATCTGCGCCGCGATTTTTTGGAACGGCGTTAGCTTCCATCCAACCCTGGCCCAAGCGCTCACAGCCCCTTTCCCAGGGAGAAATGCAGGGTGATAGGATTTTTTTATTCTTCTGTAACCCTCGCCGACCATGACCCCTGAGCAAGAGCAGTGGCTGATTCGCGCCATCCAAGAGTTGCAAGCTGCCCAGCAGGAGCTGCGTCTTGTCCAACAAAACCAGCAGGTTTTGATTCAAGAGCTGCGGGAAGGACAGGCGATGCTGGCCCAGTTTTTTCGCGAGTCAATGGATCGGTTTGATGAGCGCACCCGGGCTATTGAACGGCGCACGGAAGCTGTGGAACGGCGCACAGAAGCACTGGAACGGCGCACCGACCAGATGGCGGAAGAGATGAGGGAGATCCGGCAAGAGATTCGGGATCTGCGCCGCGATTTTTTGGAACGGCGTTGACTGCCAACAGACCGAGCGCTCACAGCCCTGCTCCCAGAGGAAGAGAGGGGTTGTGCGAGATGACAAGGCTAGTATGGCAGCAAAGAGACTTTTGGCCGAGACGGTTTATGGCTTTGGCAATGGGATCCGTTTCTGCACCATCAAGAGCTCGCCTGAGTTTGGCGGAATACCTTGCTTATTCGGATGGCAGTGATACCCGCTATGAGCTGGTGGCAGGGGAGTTGGTGCCCATGGCTCTTCCAACCGGGCGGCATGTGCAGATTCAAAACTTTCTCAGCCGAGTTTTCGAGGCAGAGATTGCACGGCAGAAGTTGCCCTGGACAGCGATACAGGGGAGCCCAGGGATCCAGTCTCCGCGGGGCAATCGGTGGGCTACGGTGCGGATCCCGGATGTGGTGGTGCTGCCTCTGGAGCAGTGGCAGGAGATGGGATCCAGAGAGGCGTTGATTCGCCTGGAGGATCCGCCGCCGCTACTGGTGGTGGAGGTAGTCAGTGAGTCCAGCCGGGCAGCAGACTACCGGGCCAAGCAAGCAGAGTATTGCGTTTTGGGGATCGGCGAGTATTGGGTTGTGGATCCCTTGGAGGAGAAGGTGAGCCTGCTGCTGCTTCATGAAGGCTGGTACGATGTGCTGGAGCTGAAGGGATCCGATCCGGTATCCTCAAAGGTCTTTCCCAAGCTGGAGTTGCAGGCGGGGGAGATCTTGGCTGCGGATTCGGGTTATTCTGGTAAAGCTACGGGGAGTTAGCTCAGTTGGTAGAGCGCTGCGATCGCACCGCAGAGGTCAGGGATTCGAGTTCCCTACTCTCCATTGAGGTTTTGGATTTGGATCCCTTGCCCCCGATCCCTCTCCCAGGAGGAGAGAAGAGTTAGTGGTGGTAGGATTTCCTTATTCTGTAGTGTTTCAGTAACCATGACGCCCGAGCAAGAACAGTGGCTGATTCAAGCCATCCAAGAGTTGCAAGCCTCCCAAAGAGAGTTGCAAGCCTCCCAAAGAGAGTTGCAAGCCTCCCAAAGAGAGTTGCAAGCCTCCCAAAGAGAGCTGCAAGCCTCCCAAAAAGAATTGCAAGCTGCCCAGCAGGAGCTGCGTCTTGTCCAGCAAAACCAGCAGGTTTTGATTCAAGAGCTGCGGGAGGGACAGGCGATGCTGGCGCAGTTCTTTCGCGAGTCAATGGATCGGTTTGACGAGCGTACTCGGGCCATCGAACGCCGCACAGAAGCACTGGAACGGCGCACCGACCAGATGGCGGAGGAGATGAGAGAGATCCGGCAAGAGATTCGGGATCTGCGCCGCGATTTTTTGGAACGGCGGTAGCTTGGGCCCAAGCGCTCTGCGTTGCTAGTGTAACCATCCCCGGATCCTTCTCCCAGGAGGAGATTTAGGGTGGTAGGATTTCCTTGTTCTGTAGCGCCTTGGTAACCATGACACCTGAGCAAGAGCAGTGGCTGATTCGGGCCGTCCAGGAGTTGCAAGCTGCCCAGCAAAACCAGCAGGTTTTGATCCAAGAGCTGCGGGAAGGGCAGGCGATGCTGGCGCAGTTTTTCCGCGAGGCGCTGGATCGCTTTGACGAGCGCACCCGAGCCATTGAACGGCGCACCGAGGCTTTGGAACGGCGCACTGACGAGATGGCCCAAGAGATGCGGGAGATGCGGCAGGAGATTCGGGATCTGCGCCGCGACTTTTTGGAACGGCGGTAACTTGGGCCCAAGCGCTCTGCATTGCCGACGCCCTCACCCCCAGCCCCTCTCTCTCAGGGAGAGGGGAAATTGGCGGGATTTTGGGTAGGAAGGGATCCCACCTAGATTAATCTAGAGGAACTTTGTCTGGCCTCACCGGCATTTGCCCTTCCCCACGAGTTTGCCTATGTCTGTCATCCGTGCCCTCCACAGGCAGTTGGTAACCAAAGAGCGCTCTGCCGAAGAGATCGCCCGCGAGTACCTGGAGCGCCTGGCCCAACTGGAGCCGCAGCTCAAGAGCTTTATTACTGTGACCGAGGAACTGGCTCTGCAACAGGCCAGGGCGGTGGACGCCCGCATTCGGGCCGGGGAGGCGATCGGCCCTTTGGCCGGGATCCCGCTTGCCGTGAAAGACAACCTCTGCACCCAAGGGATCCGCACCACCTGCGCTTCCCGGATGCTGGAGGGGTTCATTCCCCCCTATGAATCAACGGTGACGGCGCGGCTGGCGGCTGCGGGCATGGTGACGGTGGGCAAGACCAACCTAGACGAGTTTGCCATGGGCAGCTCCACGGAAAACTCCGCCTTTCAGCGCACCGCCAATCCCTGGGATCTGACGCGGGTGCCAGGGGGATCCTCTGGGGGATCGGCGGCGGCGGTGGCTGCCGACCAAGCGGTGGTGGCCCTGGGCTCAGATACGGGGGGATCCATCCGCCAACCGGCAGCTTTTTGCGGGGTGGTGGGCCTCAAGCCCACCTACGGGCTGGTGTCTCGCTACGGGCTGGTGGCCTTTGCTTCGTCTTTGGATCAGGTGGGGCCGTTTGGGCGCACGGTGGAGGATGTGGCCTTGCTGCTGCAGGGGATCGCCGGCCATGACCCGATGGACTCCACCAGCTTAAAGGTGCGGATCCCGGACTACAGCCAAGCCCTGATCCCTGAGATCAAGGGGTTCAAAATCGGGGTGATCCGCGACTTGCTGGGGGAAGGATGCGGCGAGGAGACCCGCGCTGCCGTGCAAGCGGCCATTCAACATCTGCAGGAACTGGGGGCGGAGATCCTGGAGATCGACTGCCCCAGTTTTCGCTACGGCCTTGCCACCTACTACATCATCGCCCCTTCGGAAGCCTCTGCCAATTTGGCCCGCTACGACGGGGTGAAATACGGCCTGCGGGAACCTGCCGACTCGCTGCTGTCGATGTATGGCAAGACCCGCGCCCACGGCTTTGGGCCAGAAGTCAAGCGGCGCATCATGATCGGCACCTATGCCCTCTCCTCGGGGTACTACGACGCCTACTACCTCAAGGCTCAGAAGGTGCGCACCCTCATCAAGCAGGACTTCCTCAAGGCTTTCGAGAAGGTGGATGTGCTGGTCAGCCCCACCACCCCCACCCCAGCCTTCAAGCTCGGCGAGCGGGAGGATCCCCTCAGCATGTACCTCTGCGACCTGATGACGATCCCGGTGAACCTGGCGGGCTTGCCGGGGCTGAGCCTGCCCTGCGGGTTTGCCGATGGCCTGCCCATTGGCCTGCAAATTGTGGGCAATGCCCTACAGGAGAGCAAGGTGCTGCGGGTGGCCTATGCCTATGAGCAAAGCACCGACTGGCACAAGCGACGGCCGCCGCTGGGGCAGCCCTCAGTTAAAGAGGGCCAGGGATCCGATCCCGGCCAACCTCAAGCCAAGCGCAGATCCGGCAAAAGGAGCAAAAAATCCAAAAGCTGAGGCGGGAAGGGCGGCAACTAGGCCATGCCCATCTGGTTGGCCGCTGAAAAGCGTTCCATAAAGCGCAGGAAGCGATCCCACTCTGCCTCGGTTTCCATGTCGTAGGTCACTTCCAGGGCTTTGAATTCCCCGTTCAGGAACTTGGCCCTGATGTTGCGGGTGGTCAGCTCCCCTTCCTCATCGATCATCCGCATGCCGAGGATGTTTTGCGTATCGGATTTCAGCTCCTCGAAGCGGAAAATCGCGGATCCCCGGTTGCCGGTCTTGGATTTCAGCACCCGCACCTGGGTGGGCACCTCTTGAATGCCGGGGGAGAACTCGATACTGGCCATGATGTCCTAACCAAACCCAAAGATTTAAGCCATTATAACCGGCCCATCCCCGCGCCCTGCTCCAGAAAATCTCTCAGCTCCTGAGCCGCCATCTGCTCCAGGTGATGGCCGGCCTGCCGTTGGGCTTCTGCCACATCGGGGATCCGGTCGCACAGGGCGCCAACCCGAAGGGGAAGAGGCTGGGCTGCCAACCCAGCGCGCGCTGCCGGAGTCACCTGGCCACAGAGGATGAGCAGGGGTTTTTGGGCTTGGATAGCCTGCTCCAGCACGGCCCCCACCACCTTTCCCATCGTGCTTTGTTCGTCGAGGCAGCCCTCTCCGGTGACGACCAGATGGCAGCGGCGGATGCGCTCCGGCAGGGCCAATTGCCGCGCCAAGAGCTGGATCCCGGACTCCAGAGTGGCCTCCAAAAAAGCCACCAGACCTGCTCCTAAGCCGCCTGCGGCTCCGGCCCCTGGGATCCCGGCCACGGCCTGGCCCAAATCTCGCTCCACCACTTGAGCCCACTGCTGCAGCGCCTGCTCCAACTGCTGCACCTGGGAAGGGGTAGCCCCTTTCTGGGGCGCAAAGACGGCGGCGGCTCCCCACGGGCCGGTGAGGGGATTCTGCACATCGCACAGGCCGCGGACCCGTTTCCCCTGCCAGACAGGCTGTTCAGGGGACTCAATGCGCTGCAAACGGGCCAGCTCTCCCCCGCCCCAGCCGATGGGATCCCCAGCTCCATCCAACAGGCGATAGCCTAAGGCCTGCGCCATGCCCGCCCCTCCATCCACGGTGGCGGATCCCCCCAGACCTATCCAGATCTCAGCGATGGGATCGCGGCAGACGGCCCGCAACAGCTCTCCCAGGCCATAAGTGGTGGTGCGGGTGGGATCCCGCCGCTCCGGTGGCACCAAGGTCAGGCCGGCCACCTGGGCCAGCTCCAACAGGGCCAGCTCTCCTGCCACCCCGTACTCCGCCCAGACGGGATCCCCCAGGGGGCCGGTGACCCATAGGCCCTTCTTCTCTCCCCCCAGCGTCGGCAGCAATACCTCTAGGGTGCCCTCTCCCCCATCGGCCAAGGGGAGCCGCTCCACCTCGACTTCCGGCAGCACCTGTTGGATCCCATGGGCTATGTGCTCTGCCGCCGCCGTGGCTGTTAGGGATCCCTTAAAACTATCCGGGCAAACCAAAATCCGCCGCGGTGGGCTGCTGAACTGGGATCCCTTTGCCTGGAAACCCGCATCCAGCATGGAACCTCCTCGGCGGCGCTAAAAGGTGGATTGCAAGCCTAGCCCTCCTCCTCTGCTGGCGAAGGCTGATCCGCGCTGGCAGGCTGGGAGGCACTGCCCAAAGATTGCTCCAGGGCTAGGCGCTGCTCCATGACCCGCAGGAAATAGCCGCCCATCATCGCGCCGGAGAGCATTTTGGCCAAGCTCTCGCGGTTGGTGATGATCTGAACCCCGAATTGATCGGAGGGCAAGCTCCCCACCAAGCTGCGGATGTTGTGGCCCAAGATCTCCAGCACTTCTGGGGAAGAATTGCGGGCAATATCCTGAAAGACGCTGGGATCCTGAGATTGCAGGTATTGCCAGAGCCGGTTGTCGGGGCTCGGAGTTTGCACTGCCTCAAAACCAGGGATGAAGTTCAACGGGCTCGCCATGGAGTAACCAAGCTCCACAAACACAGCAGATGCAATCCCAACCGGGCCGCTCGGCCTGATCCCACAGACCTTTGCCGTTCCCGGAATTTGGGCTATCCCAAAGGTAACACCCCATCCTCACCCCCTCCGGTACGGGATCCCACCCTTCTGCGGCGGCAAATGCCGTACCTAAGTAACGGCCGGGGATCAAGCGCTGGCTTCTGAGGTCTCCTCCTCGGCAACCAAGGCAGCGGGTACCACTGTAACTCCCACAATGCTGTCTTCCGGATCCAGGCGCTGCACCAGCACCCCGGTCGCCTCGCGGGACTGGGTGGGAATAGCCTTGGCCAACTGGCGCATGACAATGCCCCTGGCGGTTACCAACAGGATCTCGTCTTCGGCATTGACGATGCGCAGGGCCGCCAGCTCGTCCGACGCTTGGCGGAACTTGGTGGCGATCACCCCCTTGCCGCCGCGGTTTTGCTGGCGGAAATTGTCGATGGCCGAGCGCTTGCCCCGCCCTTCTTTGGTGATCACCAGCACCCAAGGGTTAGCCAGCTTCTCCCCCTCTCGCTCGGCAGCCATCACCGATTCGGCAGAGATAATATCCATGCTGACGATGTCATCGCCGGCGTTGAGGGTAATGGCCCGCACGCCCCGGGTGGCCCGTCCCAGAGGGCGCAGTTGCTCGTCATCCGCCGGGAAGCGAATGGACATGCCTTGGCGGGTCGCCATGACCACATCATCGCTGGAGCGGGCGCGGCGCACCCAGCGCAGTTCGTCGTTTTCTTCCAGAGAGATGGCAATCAGGCCGTTGGAGCGTACATTGGCAAAGGCGCTGAGGGCCGTTTTTTTGATGTAGCCGCCGCGGGTGAGCATCACCAGATATTCGTCGTCGCTGAACTGGCTCACCGGCACCATGGACGTAACCCGCTCTTCCCGGGTGATCGGCAGCAACTGAACGATGGCGCTGCCGCGGGCGGCGCGGCTCCCCTGGGGGATCTGGTGGGCGGGCAGGGTATAGACTACGCCCCGATTGGTGAAAAAGAGGATGGTGTCGTGGCTGCGACAGGCAAAAAACTGTTCGATGGCATCGTCTTCTTTGATGCGGGCGCCGGCTTTGCCGCGGGTGGCTCGCCCCTGCACCTGGAACTCCTCAAGGCCCATGCGCTTGATATAGCCCTGCTCGGTTAGAAAGATAACCGTCTCCCGATTTTCGATCAGATCATCCGTTCCCAGCTCCCCATCCTCCAAACAGAGGCGGGAACGGCGCGGGCTGGCAAAGCGGGCTTTGAGCTGCTGCAGCTCTTCGCTGATGATCTGCATCACCCGTTCTCGGCGGGCCAGAATATCCCGCAGGTCGGCAATTTGCCTCACCAAGTCTTCGTGCTCGGCCTGAATTTTTTCCGCTTCCAGAGCAGTCAGGCGGCGCAGCTGCATCTGCAGGATCCCGTCGGCTTGGGCTTCACTCAGGCCCAACACCGCCTGCAATTCCTCTCGGGCTGTGGCGGTATCGGCGGCTCCCCGAATGAGTGCAATCACCCGATCCAACTGCCCCAAAGCCAAGAGATAGCCCTGCAGCAGGTGATCCCGCTCTTCGGCTTTTTGCAGCTCGTAGCGGGTGCGCCGCTCGATCACCTCTTCCCGAAAATCCAGAAAAGCCTGCAGCGCGTCCCGCAGGGTCAGGGTGCGCGGCTCGCCGTTGAGGATGGCCAGCATGTTGACCCCGAAGTTGGCCTGCAGGGGGGTTTGCTTGTAGAGGTTGTTGAGCACCACCTGCGGCTGGGCATCCCGCTTTAGCTCGATCACCACCCGCATGCCGCTGCGGTCGCTCTCGTCGCGGATGTCGGCAATGCCTTCCAGTTTTTTCTCGTTGACCAGCTCGGCGATCTTCTCGATCATGGCTGCCTTGTTGGTCTGGTAGGGCAGCTCGGTGATGATGATGGCATCCCGAACCGGTCGGCCCCGCTGCTCTATGGTTTCGACGGTGGCCACTCCGCGCAGGGTGATGGAGCCGCGCCCGGTGGTGTAGGCTTCGCGGATGCCCTCCTGGCCCATGATCAGCGCCCCGGTGGGGAAGTCGGGGGCCGGGATCCACTGCATCAACTCCAGGCTGGTCAGGTTGGGGTTGTGGATGAGGGCAATCAGGCCGTCCACCAATTCGCTCAAGTTGTGGGGCGGGATGTTGGTGGCCATGCCCACGGCGATGCCGGAAGAGCCGTTCAGGAGCAGCTGCGGGATCCGCGCCGGCAGCACCAGGGGTTCTTGCTGGGATCCGTCGTAGTTGCCGACAAAATCGACAGTGTTGGCGTCAATATCTTGGAGCAGGGCTTCTTGGGCAAAGGCAGTCAGCCGACACTCGGTATAGCGCATGGCTGCCGGCGGATCGTTGTCCACAGAGCCGAAGTTGCCATGCCCATCCACCAGCCGCTCCCGCATGGAGAAATCTTGAGCCATGCGCACCAGCGCATCATAGACGGCCTGATCCCCATGGGGATGGTATTTTCCAATTACATCCCCCACCACGCGGGCACACTTGCGGAAGGGGCGATCCGCCGTCAGGCCCAACTCGTGCATAGCGTAGAGAATGCGGCGGTGCACCGGCTTCAGGCCATCCCGCGCATCTGGCAAAGCCCTCCCGACGATCACGCTCATGGCGTATTCCAGGTAGGACTGCGACATCTCCCGCTGCAGGTCGGTGGAGATGATGCGCGCCGTCGATTCGTTGTCGCTCATGGGGTTGGGTTATCGTTGAGGGATCCCAGTCGGCCTTGGCGCAGTGGGTTCATGGAAGTTTATCGAGAAGCCAACCTTGGCCGTGGCAGAGTAAACTACCTGACCCTGACTGCTTCGCAGTACGGGGCGGGCTTTCGGTAGCCCTGCAGTTAGTAAACTAACCACGAGCCTCTGGGCTGGTTTACGGGCAGCCCCAATCGACCGTTACCAGTGCCCTAAACAGCCGTTTCTGGTGTCCGCAGAATTATTGTAGCATTCCTCCCGACACTGACCCTACGGGTACAGTGCGGGGCTCCTGCGCTAGTAAGCTGAAGGTGATTGAATTGAGCAGAAAGCTTTTGTATTCCCAGTCTACCATTCGCCCTTTGTGAAGGCCGGCTGACTTCCAGTAGGAGAGGCTCGGTGGTTCATCGGCGGCCCTCCCTACAGCCTCATGGATCGAGATTTACAGGTGGGCCAAGCGGAGCTGATCATTACCCTGACCGGCATCGACGACACCTTTTCCCAAACCATCCATGCTCGCCACTCCTACTTGGCCGATGAGATTCTCTGGAACCACCGATTTGCCGATATTCTCCACCTGGACAGCAATGGGCATCGCTATGTGGACTACTCTCACTTTCACACCACTCTGCCAGCTTGAGCCCCATGCCTCACTCTGAGTGGGATCCAGATAGGGATCCCTGAGGAAAATCATAGAAGAAAACCTATCATCTAGCGTGATCCCTATAGTAACGTTCAATGATAGGCTGCCCATAGCGTGGAGGGCTTTGGGGCATGCTGAGCCAAGCGAAAGAACAACAGTCCGGCGGCAAGAGATTTCTGGATTGGCACCGACGTCTGAGCCTAGACAACTGGCGCGGGGATCTCTTCGGCGGGCTGACGACAGCGATTGTTTCCTTGCCGATGGCCTTGGCCTTTGGGGTGGCTTCGGGGGCAGGGCCGGTGGCGGGCTTGTACGGAGCAGTGTGTGTGGGCTTTTTTGCGGCTCTGTTTGGGGGTACGCCCACGCTCATCTCCGAACCCACCGGGCCGATGACTGTGATGATGACGGCAGTGGTTGCTAATGTTACAGCCCGCTATCCGGAGCAGGGGCTGGGGCCGGCCTTCACCGTGGTGATGCTGGGGGGCTTATTTCAGATCCTGTTTGGATCCCTGAAACTGGGCAAGTACATCACCCTCATGCCCTACAGCGTTATCTCCGGCTTTATGTCCGGGATCGGCTGGATCATGATTTTGCTGCAGATCCCGCCGCTGCTGGGCCACGCCAGCCAGGGGGGAGTGATTGGGGCGGTGCAGAACCTGCCGACCTACTTGCTCAACCTCAAGATGCCAGAGCTGGGGCTGGGGCTGCTGACGCTTGCTATCCTTTTTGGCTATCCCAAGCCCTGGCGACGGGTGGTGCCGCCGCAGTTGGTGGCTTTGCTCGTGGGCACGCTGGCGGCCAGCTTGTTTATGGCCGATTGGGATTTGCGGCGCATTGGCCCCATCCCCACCGGTTTGCCGCAGTTGCAGTGGCCGCAGTTGCCCTTTGCTTCTCTAGCTAACCTGGTGCTGGATGGGGTGGTGCTGGGGATGCTGGGCTGCATCGACACCCTCTTGACGGCAGTCATTGCCGATAACCTCACCCGCACCCGCCACGACTCCGACCAAGAGCTGATCGGGCAGGGGATCGCCAATATTGTCTCTGGCTTCCTGGGGGGCTTACCGGGAGCCGGCGCCACCATGGGCACAGTGGTGAACATCCAGTCGGGGGGACGTACCCCTCTGGCGGGCGTCACCCGCGCCCTCATTCTGTTGATGGTGGTGCTGTTTGCCGCTCCCCTCACGCAAGGGATCCCAATGGCGGTGCTGGCAGGGATCGCCTTTAAGGTGGGGGTGGATATCCTCGACTGGAGCTTCCTCAAGCGGGCCCACCGCCTTTCCCTCAAAGGGGCAGCCATCATGTACGGAGTGATGTTCATGACGGTGTTTGTGGATCTCATCGCTGCAGTGGGAGTGGGAGTGTTTGTGGCCAACTTGCTCACCATTCAACGCCTCAGCGAGATCCACTCCGAAGAGGTGAAAGCCATTACCGATGCCGATGATGCGGTGGATCTCACTCCCCGTGAGAGGGAATTGCTGCGCCAGGGATGCGGGCAGGTGTTGCTGTTTTACCTGAGCGGGCCGATGATCTTCGGGGTTTCCCAAGCCATTTCCCGCCAACATCAGGCGGTGGCCTCCTGCCAAGCGCTGGTGGTGGATCTATCAGATGTGCCGATGCTGGGAGTTTCGGCGACGCTATCCTTGGAAAATGCCATCCGCGAGGCCCTGGATCGGGGCAAACAGGTGTGGATTGTTGGGGCCAAGGGCCGGATCCGGCAGCGCCTAGAAAGCCTGCATCTGCCACTGTCCCCAGAGCGGTTTGTGGACAGCCGTGAGGTGGCTTTGGCCGAGGCTGTTGCCCAGTTGGGCTTGCCGCTCGAGGCCAGTCCCCTGGTTTGAGTAACCCCAATTGGCCTGAGCCACAAAGCTGCGGGATCCGTTTGCCAGATCTAGGTTAAGTCTGAGTCTATGCAATGGAAGGGTCGGGTCGCCTACTTGGCAACCATGCATCGCAAAGAGCAGGTCATCGGCCCTCTCTTGGCCGAACATTTGGGGATCCAAGTTCAAGTAGTAGCTTTCGACACCGACCAACTGGGCACCTTCTCGCGGGAGCGGCCCCGACCGGGGGATCCCATCCACACTCTGCGCCTGAAGATTGCAAGGGCTTTGCAGGATCATCCTGAAGCTCTGGGCTTGGCCAGCGAGGGATCCTTTGGCCCCCACCCCCAGATCCCTTGGATCCCTTGGAATCAGGAGTGGGTCATGCTCAGGGTTTTTGAACCCGGCGCGGAGCCCTTGGAGCTGGTCGGCTATGCAGAGAGCACCCAAACCAATTTCAGCCATCGCTGGGTGCAGAGCTGGGCAGAAGCGCTGGACTTTGCCCAAAGGGCGGGTTTTCCCCAGCATGCCCTGATTGCCCTCGACCGGCCAGAAAAGCCTCAGGTCATCCACAAAGGAATCCAAGATGAAGAGACCCTGAAGCAGGTGGTGGGGGAGATGCTGGCTCGGCAGGGTGGCCTGCATCTGGAAACCGACATGCGGGCCATGTGCAACCCAACCCGGCTCCAGGTTATCGCAGCCGCCACCCAAAACCTAATCGCCAAAGCCCAAAGCCTGTGCCCGGCCTGCGGCACTCCTGGCTACTGGCGGATCCGCTCGGTCTCTGGACTGCCCTGCGGCCAATGTGGCGCCCCCACCCCCGTGGCCAAGGCTTGGGTATATGGCTGTGCTCGCTGTTCCCACACCCACACCGAGCCTGTGGCAGAGCCCTGGGCGGATCCCGCTCAGTGTGCTTTCTGTAATCCCTAGCCTTGTCTTGAGCCCGACCTCAGGCTCTCCAGAGCCGGCATTGTCATCCCCGCAGAGGAGTTGTAGTCGTTTCAGGTTAGGGTGAGACACCTGGGCTATAGAGAAAAAGCCCTTCGCTGTATGCACTCAACGTTTCAGACGTGGGTGCAGTGTCCTAGTCTGAATCGAAATGACCATAAAGGAAGGTTTGAACCAAAAAAGGGATCCACTGCAGTGGATCCCCTAACCAGCTATGAACCTGCAAAAGAGGTCAACTCATCAGAAGTTGAACACAGCCCGCAGAGCACCTACACCAATGGTTGGGTCGTTGTCCCCAGGTAGAGCACCATTGGGGTTGCTCACAAAGTAGGCCGCCGGGGTAAGGGTGAGGTACTCGTTCACCGGGAAGCTGTAGTAAACATCCACAATGAACGGGCGGGTATCCCAAACTCCTTCGTTTTTGGTGGTCACAATTGGCTGGCCAAAAACCACACCCCCTTGAGCACCCTCAATGAACAGATCTGGGAAGGCGAAGCCAAACAGGAATCCGTTAAAATCTTCATCACCCGGATCGATGGTGCCAGCCGGTACCACATTGGGCAAGTTGTAATCCACATTGCCAGCAGTAAACCAGCCAGATACGATGACGCGGGGGGTAATCTCCCAGTTGGCAGCCACAGAAAAGGCGTTCACCCGTGCAGAGGTGGACACATTGGTTACTCTCAGAGGGCCACGGAAAAGAGCTGTACCGTTGGCCAAGAACTCAGGGCCATCGTTTGCCGTCTGCAGATAGGTACTGGCAAACTGCAGGTAAATCTCTAGATTTTCATTCGGCAGGAAGCCCAGCTCCACCGCGTGGGCGCTATCGCTACCGGTTATACCGCTGTCGCCGAAGCCCTTGCCCAAAGCTTGAGCGTTCCTGGTGCTGTAGCTGTAGGCCAAGCGCAGTTGATCGGAGAGGCGGTAGCGGAAGCCAAACAGAGCTCCACCTGGCACATCCGCCGTGGAGTTGGGAGCATCAGCAAAGTCGGAGAGAGCTTCGAAGGGTGTGCTGTAGTTGAATACATCGAACACACCTGAGCCAACGATACCCGTGTAGATGGTAGCTGCTCGGTTGAAAGCTGGGAATTGGTAGATCAGCTTGGCCAGGGTGAAAGTGCCGCCGCCACGGCCGCCAAACTCAAGGCCGGGATCCCCATCAAAGAACTCAGTCACAGCATCGCGAGCTTGGAGACGAATGCGCAGGCGATCGCGACCCACAAAAGAAGCATCGAAGTTCAAGCGTACCCGATAGGGAAGAGTCATGTTGGCTTGGTTTTGCTCTGCTACTACCCTCCCATCAACAACTCTGTCTTCCGTGAGAGCGCTGCCTACAACAGCGGCGATGACTTGGGCATTCAACTTGGTAACCGGGTTGAAGACCTTCCCTTTCAAATCAGTAACATCGGCTTCCAGGGCATCCACCCGCCCGCGCAGGGCTGCCAGCTCAGCAGCAAATTCCTCTTGCAAGCGCTGCAGAGTGGCCAAGTCTTCCTTGGAGACTTTGTCGGCCAAACCGGCTGCAATCAACTCATTGATGCGATCCAGGCAGGCGTTCATACCAGCGGCAAACTCAAAGCGAGTCATAGCCCGGTTACCGCGGAAGGTGCGGTCGGGGTAGCCGGCAATACAACCGTAGCGCTCCACCAAGGATTGCAGGGCTTGGAAGGCCCAGTCGGTGGGCTGCACATCCGAAAGCTCAGAGATGGAGGTGACCGGCCCGGTAGCTTGGGCATAAGCCACTCCAGGGGTCAGGATCGCTGCTGCGCCCAGGGTGCCGGCCAGCAGCGTTTTCCAGTAGTTCGCGTGTTTCACGGGCATGTTTCTCTCCTTGTTCTTTTCCTCACACCTTTTTGGCTGTAGGGATGTCTTCTAGAGGTAACCAATTGCCTAACTCAAGAACAAGTCTGGCAACTGCGGACTTCGGTGAAGACATGATGTGGAGATTATGATACTGCCGAAGTCCACATCCTCTTGCTGTCCGGTCTGCCCTACAGTTAATGCGGTGTCCCCACATCTGTGGCCAAGACATGGGTATCTGTTCCCGCCATTCTCACACCTACACCGAGCCTGTGGCAAAGACCTGGGCAGATCTCACGCAGTGCGCTTTTTGTAGCCCATGGCCTCGTCTTAAGCTCAACCTCAAGCTCTTCAATGCCAGCATCCTTATCCCCACAGAGGAGTTGATTATTCTTATTTAATGAAGAGATCCACCGTAGTGGATCCCTGCCTGGCAATTTGGCTGTAAGCGTGAGGAGCTAGGAACTAGAAAGTAAACACAGCTCGCAAAGCCCCCACGCCAATGGTTGGGTCGTTGTCTCCGGGTCTGCCGCCATTGGGGTTGCTCACAAAGTAGGCAGCAGGCGTTAGAGTAATGTACTCGTTGACCGGGAAGCTGTAGTAGACGTCCACAACGAAGGGGCGAGTATCCCACACTCCGTCGTTGTCGGCAGTCACAATTGGCTGGCCAAACACAATCCCGCCTTTGGCACCCTCCACGAAGAGGTCGGGGAAAACAAAGCCAAGGAGGAGACCGTTAAAGTCTTCCTCTCCCGGATCAACAGTACCAGCCGGTACCACATTGGGCAGGTTGTAATCCACATTGCCAGCCGTAAACCAGCCAGACAAGGTAATGCGAGGGCTGATCTCCCAGTTGGCTGCGAACGTAAAAGCATTCACCCGTGCAGAGACATCTACCCGAGTTCCTCTTACCGGTCCACGGAAGAGACTTTTACCCGTGGCCAGGAAGGTGGGGCCGTCGTTCGCCTGCTGCAGGTAGGTGGAAGCAAATTGGAGGTAGAACTCCAGACCCTTTGTCGGCAAGAAGCCCAGCTCAACGACGTGGGCGCTATCATCACCTGTCAAGCCACTGTCGCCAAAGCCTCTCCCCAAGGCTTGCCCTCTTCTGGTGCTGTAGGCGTAGGCTAAACGAAACTGGTCACTCAGGCGATAGCGGAAGCCAAATAGGGTTCCGCTGGGCACATCTGCCGTAGATTTGGGAGGATCGGCAAACTTCGACAGGGCATCAAAGGGCGTGCTGTACTGCAGAACGCTCCCCACTCCCGTACCCGTAATGCCCGTGTAGATAGTAGCAGCGCGGTCGAAAGCAGGGAATTGATAAACCAGCTGGGCCAGGGTGAAAGTGCCACCGCCACCACCGCCAAAGCCAAGGCCGGGATCCCCATCAAAGAACTCAGTCACAGCATCGCGAGCTTGGAGACGAATGCGCAGGCGATCGCGACCCACAAAAGAAGCATCGAAGTTCAAGCGTACCCGATAGGGAAGAGTCATGTTGGCTTGGTTTTGCTCTGCTACTACCCTCCCATCAACAACTCTGTCTTCCGTGAGAGCGCTGCCTACAACAGCGGCGATGACTTGGGCATTCAACTTGGTAACCGGGTTGAAGACCTTCCCTTTCAAATCAGTAACATCGGCTTCCAGGGCATCCACCCGCCCGCGCAGGGCTGCCAGCTCAGCAGCAAATTCCTCTTGCAAGCGCTGCAGAGTGGCCAAGTCTTCCTTGGAGACTTTGTCGGCCAAACCGGCTGCAATCAACTCATTGATGCGATCCAGGCAGGCGTTCATACCAGCGGCAAACTCAAAGCGAGTCATAGCCCGGTTACCGCGGAAGGTGCGGTCGGGGTAGCCGGCAATACAACCGTAGCGCTCCACCAAGGATTGCAGGGCTTGGAAGGCCCAGTCGGTGGGCTGCACATCCGAAAGCTCAGAGATGGAGGTGACCGGCCCGGTAGCTTGGGCATAAGCCACTCCAGGGGTCAGGATCGCTGCTGCACCCAGAGTGCCGGCCAGCAGCGTTTTCCAGTAGTTCGCGTGTTTCGCGGGCATGTTTCTCTCCTTGTTCTTTTCCTCACACCTTTTTGGCTGTAGGGATGTCCTCATAGAAGCGACAAACTGCCTACCTCAACAACGAGCCTGGCAATCGCGGACTCTGGGAAGACATGATACAGCCGAAGTCCACATCGTCTACCACTTTACACACTTTCTGCGCGAGACTCAATGCGAGACCCAACTGCGGTAGATGATCGAGGCTCGATATCCACTACTCTACCTCAGGGATCCGGCTCT
This sequence comes from Thermostichus sp. OS-CIW-30, assembly GCF_054060215.1. Taxonomy (NCBI): domain Bacteria; kingdom Bacillati; phylum Cyanobacteriota; class Cyanophyceae; order Thermostichales; family Thermostichaceae; genus Thermostichus; species Thermostichus sp. OS-CIW-30. The sequence continues at coordinate 74,525 of NZ_JBSSCZ010000003.1, forward strand.
GGCTAGCGGGTGTATCTCAAACTGAGACAGAGCTCTCAAGCTGCAAGCTCCGGTGGGGATGGGCGGTACCGGACTCGAACCAGTGACATCCTGCTTGTAAGGCAGGCGCTCTACCGCTGAGCTAACCGCCCCTGAAGGATCCCAGTCCACCGAGTTTAGCATTCCCAAGGGACTATTTCCCCATGCCCAGGCTTTGCGCCTTCTGGTACACCTTCCCCTCTGTGAGCAGGGAAGGGGCAATGCAGATCTCCACCTGCTGCATTTCTCGAAGATTGGCAGCCCCCAAGGTGGCCATGCTGGTGCGCAGGGCGCCCAAGAGGTTGTGGGTACCGTCGTCCAGGCGGGCGGGGCCGCGCAAGATTTCTTCCAAGGTGCCGGTGGATCCCACGCGGATGCGGGTGCCGCGGGGCAAGATGGGGCTGGGGGTAGCCATGCCCCAATGAAAGCCGCGACCGGGGGCCTCATAGGCGCGGGCCAGGGGGGATCCGATCATCACTGCATCGGCTCCACAAGCGATGGCCTTGCAAATGTCGCCACCGGTCACCAATCCCCCATCGGCAATCACAGGGACATAGGCGCCGGTTTCCGCCAAAAACTGCTCCCGTGCAGCGGCACAGTCGGCAATCGCTGTAGCCTGCGGCACTCCCACCCCCAACACGCCTCGGGAAGTACAGGCAGCGCCAGGGCCGATCCCCACCAAGACACCGGCAGCTCCGGCCTGCATCAGCTCCAGAGCGACATCGTAGGTAACGCAGTTGCCCACCACAACAGGAATGGACATCGACCGGCAAAATTGGGCCAGATCCAGCAGTTCCATGCCTTCGGGAACCTTGTGGTGAACGGAAACCACCGTGGCCTGGACGAAAAACAGATCCCCCCCGGCTTCAGCCACCAGGGGGCCGTATTGGGCGGCGTGGGCGGGCACACTGCTGGCTGCTGCAATGGCGCCACCGGCCTTGATTTGGCGGATGCGCTCTTGAATCAGATCCGGCTTTACAGGTTCGCTGTAGAGGCGCTGCATCAGAGGCACAAACTCGTCTTTGCCCACCGACGCGATCTGAGCCAAAACCTCATCGGGATCGGCGTAGCGGGTTTGGATGCCATCCAGGTTCAACACCCCGAAGGCCCCCAGCTCCGAGAGCAAAATGGCCATTCGCACATCCACCACGCCGTCCATAGCGCTGGCGATGATGGGGATTTGCCGTTGGATCCCTCCCAGGGTGAAGTGGGTATCCACCAGGCTGGGATCCAGCGTTCGTCTGCCTGGGGCCAGCGCGATTTCATCCAGCCCGTAAGCGCGTCTTGCCTGCCGATTGCGGCCCAGTTGCACGTCCATTTTTCCCCTGTTCTGCGGATCCTTGTTCTTATCATGCCGCCAAGGGGGGATCCAAGGCCAGCGAGAGTCTTGTTCTCTTGGCTGCGATCCCGGAGCGGGTCTCAATCAGCCTCAGAGGTTCGAGGGGGCAAGGGCGTGAAAATGTGCCCTTCTTGCAGGTTGCCGAAACTGCGGCAGCGCTCGGATCCCCAGCGGAACCCGTAGAGGGCGATGTAAGCACACATCAAGGCATCCACTTGATCTTCGTAGTTTTTGAGCCGACGGCTCTTGAGGGATCCCACCTCCACTTGAAGCAGCTCCTCGTGGCCCTGGAGAGCCGGGTCAGCGGCAGCCAGAGAGCGCAGATGATGCTGGTAAAGTTGCCAAGCTTGTTGCCGTTCCGGCCAGGTGCGTCGAGGGCGGGCCTTGTATTTTAGAGTGCGGCTGAGGCCAAAGAGGCTTACCAAGGCGCTGTGGGGGAAGACCTCGGTCACTTGGCGGGTAAGTTTTCCTCGCTCGATGCTGGCCTGCTCCCGAAAGCCATAACTGGCTAGGGCTTGCACCAAGGCTTCCCCTCTCACCTGGCCGTTTTTTTCTAGAAGCCGGCGGTTGGCCGGGTGGGCCCCGGCTGCATAGGCGCGAAACACCCGGTTCAGTTCGGCCTCGGCCCGCCGTTGTCCTGTGAGGTTGGGAACCCGCAAGGGCGCATCCACCGCCACCAAGCAGGGATCTTCGCCCGCCTGAGCTTGAATATAGTCCAGGATCTCCTCATCCGTTTGGAGAATGCGGCTATCGACCAGATGGCCTGTCAAGTTCTGCCTGCCGGGATCCCCGAGCTGGACTCGCAGCGTGGCCAGACCGGAAGGGTTGCGGGGCGACCAAGCCAGATCCAGGCCAATGCAAATCAACTGAGCCACACCGCCTTCCCCTTCTCTTCAAGTTGGACAGAATCAGAGTCGTTATCAAAAAACCAGTTTGAGGCAGTTCCCGATTGCATGGCTCCGGCGCCCTCACCCCCAGACCCTCTCCCAAAGGTAGAGGGGGATCAACGTCACAGACAGTTGCGCTGCTGTTGCATGGGTATTGGGAATGATCCCGCCAGCTTGCCTGTCTTGATAAAAAATAAAAATCCATAAAAAAGGGATCCCACCAGGGGATCCCGAAAGATTCATCCAAGATGCCTGGCCAGGAAGCGAAGTGCCCATGGGCTCTTCGGTGAGCCTCAGGGATCCACCTCGCTGTGGCGGTCAACGGATTAGTAGTCGTAGTCACTCATGCCGCTGCCGCTGCTTGCCGGCGTGTTGGTTTTGGGCTCGGGCTTGTCCACCACGATCGCTTCAGTGGTCAGCACCATCCCCGCAATGGAAGCGGCGTTTTGCAGGGCAGAACGGGTAACCTTGGCCGGGTCTACAATGCCCGCCTCGAACATATCCACGAAGGCGTCGTTCTGGGCATCGTAGCCGGTGTTGAAGGGCTTATCTTTCACCCGCTCCAGCACAATGGAGCCGTTTTGGCCGGCGTTCTCAGCAATGCGGCGCAGCGGAGCGCCCAGAGCGCGGGCGACCAGGTTGGCCCCCACCAGTTCATCGCCGGACAGGTTGGCTTGCGCCCACTCGGTTACCACTGGGATCAGGTGTGCCAAGGTGGTACCGCCGCCGGGAACGATCCCTTCTTCTACCGCCGCTTTGGTGGCGTTGATGGCATCTTCCAGGCGCAACTTGCGGTCTTTCATCTCGGTTTCAGTGGCCGCGCCCACTTTGATCACTGCCACACCGCCGGAGAGCTTGGCCAGGCGCTCTTGCAGTTTTTCTTTGTCGTAGGTGGAGTCGGTTTCCTCAATTTGGCGACGAATTTGCTCGCAACGGGCTTTCACAGCCGCTTCGTTGCCTTCCGCCACGATGGTGGTGTTGTCCTTGGTCACCGTGACGCGACGGGCAGTGCCGAAGGAATCGAGGCGAGCGTTCTCCAGCTTCAGGCCTCGCTCTTCGCTGATCACCTCACCGCCGGTCAGGATGGCGATGTCTTCCAGCATGGCCTTGCGGCGATCCCCGAAGCCAGGGGCTTTTACCGCTACCACGCTCAGCACACCCCGCAGCTTGTTCACCACCAGGGTAGCCAGCGCTTCTTTCTCGATGTCTTCGGCGATGATCAGCAGAGGACGACCGGCGCGGGCCACCTGCTCCAGAACCGGTACCAGGTCTTGCACCAGGGTGATCTTCTTATCGGTGATGAGGATGTAGGGGTTTTCCAGAACCGCTTCCATCCGCTCGGTATCGGTGACGAAGTAAGGGGAGATGTAGCCCTTGTCGAAGCGCATCCCTTCCGTCACTTCCAGCTCGGTGGTCATGGACTTGCCTTCTTCCAGGGAGATCACCCCTTCGCGGCCCACCTTGTCCATGGCCTCGGCAATCATACGGCCCACTTCTTCATCGTTACCGGCGGAAATGGCCGCCACCTGGGCAATGGCTTTGGAATCTTCGACCGGGCGGGCATGTTCGGCGATTTTGTCTACCAAAAACTTCACCGCCTTGTCGATCCCTCGCTTTAGGGCAATCGGGTTGGCGCCGGCAGCCACGTTTTTCAGACCTTCTTTCACCATGGCGTGAGCCAAGACCGTGGCCGTGGTGGTGCCATCCCCAGCCGTGTCATTGGTCTTGGAAGCCGCCTGCCGGATCAAGGAAACGCCTGTGTTCTCAATATGGTCTTCCAGCTCGATTTCTTTGGCAATGGTTACCCCGTCGTTGATGATTTGGGGGGCGCCAAACTTCTTCTCCAGCACGACGTTGCGCCCTTTGGGACCCAGGGTAACGGCTACGGCTTCTGCCAAAATATCCATGCCGTGCTCTAGAGCGCGGCGGGCTTCTTCACTGAAGATGATTGATTTGGCCATAGTCAACCTCTCCGATGCAAATGCAGGTAAGGGTGAAACAGAGTCTCAAGGATTCAATCGTTCGTTGAACTGCTGCTGAATCACTGACCATTACTGAACAATGGCGAGAATGTCCCGCTCGGCCAACAGCACATATTCATCGCTGCCCAGCTTGACTTCGGTTCCGGCATACTTGGAGTAGAGCACTTTGTCGCCGGCTTTCAGTTCCATCGGGATCAGCTTGCCCTCGTCGTTGCGCTTGCCAGGGCCAACAGCAACCACTTCCCCCACCTGGGGCTTTTCCTTGGCAGTGTCCGGCAAGAAGATCCCACCTGCGGTTTTCTCATCTTGCTGAGCGATTTTGACCAGCACGCGGTCGCCCAGCGGCTTCAGGGTAGAGACGTTAAGAGCTACTGCAGCCATGACGAATGTCCTCCGTGATCCTAAAGCACGAAGCTGAAGTTTTCATTTCCATTAGTTCCACTTCCCCGAAGGGAAGCGACTTAGCACTCTCGACTTACGAGTGCTAGTTTATCAGCCAACTTTCTGGCCTGACAATAGCCTTTGTCAGCGGGATCCCGCTTTTGGCGGGTACGGTCGGGGTGCGGATCCCCCTACTTTTGGTGCCGGTGTGGGATCATGGCCTGAGTTGGGCTGGGTTGAGAAGGTGTGGATCCCGTTGTTTCAGGTGGATGCGTTTACGGCAGTGCCTTTTGCAGGTAACCCCGCGGCGGTGTGTTTGCTGCCTCAGGAGCTGCCGCAGGCGCTGATGCAGGCCATTGCCGCAGAGAACAATTTGTCGGAGACGGCTTTTTTACTGCCTCAGGGATCCCAGGGCGAGGTTCCCCACTATGGGCTGCGCTGGTTTACGCCGACGACGGAGGTGGATCTCTGTGGCCACGCCACCTTGGCTGGTGCCCATGTGCTGTTCACCGAGGTGCATCCTGAGGCGGAGAGGGTAGCCTTTTCCACCCGCAGTGGCCTGTTGCAGGTGCGGCGGCAGGGGGATCGCCTGGCCATGGATTTTCCTGCTCGCAGTCCGGAACCTTGGCCAGAAGCCAAAGAGCAAGTAGCAGCAGCTTTAGGAATCCCACCTGTGGAGCTATACCGGGGGGACATGGGGGTAGCGGTGCTGGCTTCGGCGGAACAAGTGCAGCAGGTGCAACCGGATCTGGCCCAGGTTCAAGCACTCCCCGTTCCGGGGTTGATCGTCACAGCCTCTGGGGCGGCTCTGGGGAATGGGCCGGATTTCGTCTGCCGCGTTTTCGCTCCTCGGCTGGGGATCCCGGAGGATCCGGTGACGGGATCCGCCCAGTGTCTTTTGATGCCCTATTGGGCCAAACGCCTGGGTCGCTCTGAGTTACAGGCCCACCAGCTATCCAGCCGCGGCGGGGAGCTCTGGTGTCGCGATCTCGGCTCTCGCGTGGAGATTGCCGGGCAGGCTGTGCAGGTGATCAGAGGAGAGCTGAGGCTACCTTGGAACCCTACCGAACAAAAAACACCCCGGATATGCTTCCGAGGTGCAGGCTAGGAAAGAGCTTGAGCTAGCCGAGGATTTCGGCGGCTTGAATGAGCTCCACCTGCTTTTTCTTCAGCACCAACAGCACCTGGGTAATGGTAATGGCTGCCAGGAAGGCCACCAGCCATTTCACCCGATCCGGGCTTTGCAGCACCAGATCCCGCTCCACCTGGCCAAAGCCGCCCACATTGGGATTGTTGGTGACGGGATCCCCTTCTTTGACGCTGTCGCCAACGGCAACCACCAGCTCCGGCCCAGGTGGCACCACCAGGTTGTGGATCCCACTTTCGCTCTCGAAGCTGAGAACCCGCGTGCCTGGCAGCTCATATTCCGGGGGCACCAGGCTGGCCAATTCAGCCGGCAGATCGCTGATATCGGAGTCGAGGGTGGCAATGTTGACCAGACGCCCCGTGGCTGGGGCGCGGAAGACGTTGTTGTTGCTGAGGCTGCCGTCGGGGTTGAGCTGACCGCGACCCCGGTTGGCCCCAATGTAAACGCGATACTTCATGAAGGCCACCGAGGGATCCTCTTTCGGGTCAGGGGCCACCACCGGGAAGACGATTTCTTGATGCTGCTCGCCCGGCAAAGGCCCGACCAAGAGGATATTGGGCTTCGCGTCGCTGTAGGGGGTGATGTAGGTCTCGGCAGTTTCTTGCCGTTGTTCCTCGGTCATCTCGGCTTCGGTGGCTAAACGGAAGCCCTCCGGCAAGACCACCACCGCGCCCACATTCAACCCACCCTTGCTGCCGTCTGCCAGCACCTGCTGCTTGCTCAGGTCATAAGGGATCCCAACTTTGATGGTGAACACCTGGCCGGGGGTGACGGCCTGGGGCACCTCGGCGCGAGTGGGCATGGCGTTCAGGTGGCAGTTGGCACAGACAATTTTTCCAGTCGCCTCGCGGGGGTTGTCGTAGGCCATCTGGGCATAGTAGGGGTAGGCTGCCGCCGGACGTGCCCCCATCCCCAGCAGCAGCAGCAGCGCGCAGAAGACCAAGCCAATTCGCTTCATAACTCTCAGCTCAGAATGAATTTCCATCACAGGTTTAGGACACAGTCTTGGAACAGCCATCTCGACAATTTGCCCCAAATCGTTCGGCAAAAGCCGGCACAGCCAGCGGGATCCCTTGCCCTTTAGGTTTCCCGGAAATCGGGGCCTTGCCAAGGGCTGAAGCGGACGTTGTCGCCATCCACAGTGGCGCTCACCAGCTCCAGCGAGCGGGGAGCCGGTCCCCGGATCACCTTGCCATTGGCCGCATACTGGGATCCGTGGCAAGGGCACTTAAACAAGTTTTCCCCCACATTCCAGGGCACCACGCAACCGAGGTGGGTACAAACCGCGTTGAGGCCATAGTTGGCCACCGCCCCGTTGTCGATCACGATGTAGGTGGGATCCCCCTTCAAACCTTGGGCCAGCACCCGATCCGTAGCGGCATGGGTGGCCAACAGTTCACTGACGCTGATGGGCTTGCCGAGGGCGTCCTGAGCGATGAGGCCTTCCCCCCCTCCACCGGCAGAGGGCGGAATAAAGTACTTCACCACCGGGTAGAGGGCGCCCACCACCACGACTCCCACAGAGCCGCTGAGCAGGGCATTGAGAAGAACCCGCCGGCTCATGGGGGGCGCTTCAAAGTTGCTAACCGCTTCCGTCATAATGGCAAATGCAGACCTGAGAAGTTTTAACGTTCGTTGACAAGCGACATCATCCTAACCGACCCCTCTGGCCAATATCGTTAAGAAATGCAACGCTGTAAGAGGCCGTGGCCTTCCTTCCCAAGGTGAGCGGCCCACCCAGCGCGATTGGAGCCAGATCCAAGCCAGCCTCAGACAAGTCTGATGAAGGGATCCGACTTTCAAGCTTTGTTGCGCGAGAAGTGGGGCTATTCCTACGACGTGCAGCTGCGGCGTATCCAGCAGAAGGTGGTGCTGCTGGTGATGTGGCGCTATCTGGAGCAGCCCTCCTTCCCCTTGAGCGAGGCCGAGTATTTGGCCCACTTGGAGAACGTGCTGGCCCATTTGCAGGCTTGGGGGGTGTGGGAAGCGGTGCGTCGGGAAATCGAAGCCACCCGTCAGAGACCCCGTATGGGCAAGGCGGTGGCCATTCCTCTGGATTTGCAGAAGGTGGGGGAGCGGGTCTCGGAGTGGTTGCTGTAAGTTCTCCGGGGGAGAAAAAAGTCCAAGCAAACCCAAGCGCCGGATTCTCCGGCTGGGCAAGAAACTCGAATGGGTCTCAGCTCAAACGGCAGACCGGGAGTTTGCCCAACGGCCATGACCTCTCTAGAGGGGACGCGGCTTGCGCACTTGTTCGGTTTCGGGGCGATCCTGCTGAGCTTCGGATTCCAAAAGTTGGCGGAATGCCGGCTCGTCCAGACGGTAGTCCCGCTGCTCGATCAAATCCCGATCGGTTGAGTAAATGGTGTCCGACTCTGGCACAACTTCTTGACGGCGGAAGCGGCGGGCAAAGTTGAGTTTGCGCAGCAGCGCCTCTGTGGGATGCTGCAGATGCTCTCGCCAAAGCTGCCGGACACGATTGCGACGCTCCACCCCCTGGTTGCGGATTTGCAAGGCTAGCCAGCGAACGGCGGGCACCGCCAAAAACAGCGTGCCGTAGAGGAAGAGGAAGCCGATCAACGGGTAGATGAAGGCTAAAAAAGCATTGCTGCCGGCTGCCGCTGCCACCTCTTCCCGTGCCCCATAGAGAATGGCGGCCAGAAAGAAATTGAGAACTCCCAAACCCCCTGCCAGGGTCAGTTGACCAGGCGTGGCCCGGCTGAACACCCAAGGTTTCTCCTGCAACACTTCGGGGATCCTCTTGGGCTCACGCTCTGAGGCGGCCACCTGCAGTTCCGGAAAGCGGTAGACAATGTCCCCGTCCTCGCTGACCTCCGGCTGACCGTCGAACTTGAGCAAAATGGGCAGCATGTAATCTTCGTATTCCAAGGCCGGGGATCCCGGCTCCACATCCAGGTAGGGCAACACCTGTTCCGCTGCGATCACCCCCCCATTGGCACGAATCAGTTGGCCAATGAGGGCATAGCGCTCCTCCTCCAGGTTGGCATTGGGATCCCCGTCCCCAAAGAGGAAGCTGTACACCGCTTCCAGGAAGTTCAGCTCGGATTTTTGCGGCTGGCGGGGGCGCGTCCGACCGGAGTAGCTGCCATAGTAGGGATAGGGATCCCAGAAGGGGTTGCCGATCCAAAGGTTGGGGAAGTAGTAAAACCCTATCCCCCGCGACCGGCTGCGATTGTCCTGCTCGCGGCTGCTGGCCATTTGCAAGGCAATCAACGCCAGGACGATCAAGACAATCGACACCACCAGCAGGATGCCGAAGGAGATGCGCAGCCCATAGAGGAAGCCCCCCCACAGTTTGCGCCGCAGGGCCGCCAGCTGATCCTGCTGCTCCTTGCGCTTGAGAATGCTGCGAAAATCCGGTGGAAAAACGTAGGTAATCTCCCCCTGCCGGGAAACCTGGAGATGCCCCTCCGCCTTTTGGGCCAAATTCAGCAGCTCTTGTTTGGCCTCGTGTAGAGCCAAGCCCGTGCTGGATGCAATATCTCCCAGCGTGACCCGCAGGCCCAACTGCTCCACTGCCTCCATCACCAATGTTTGTGTAGCCACTCTTAACCTCCGCTTTCCGCCCCCATTGTCGAGGAGCCTTTGGGATCCCTGGACGCAGATCCGCTCCCCTGAGCTAGACCTATCGTTTCCTCTACTCCCAGTATCTCCCCACTAACCCAGCAGCGGCGAGGGTTATACCCCCCTCTAGGGCAGCCAAGCCATCACGGCCAGCAGGGTCGAGAGGATCCCGATCAACACCCAGATGAGGGGCTTAGTGTCCAACGGGGGATCCGCTGCCCGGCGGCTGAGGGGATCCCCAGAAGGAGCGCCAGATCTTGGGGAAGGGCCTTTGCGTTGAGAGCGCCCATAGGCCAAGCGGTATTCCGGGGGATCAGTTTCCTCCAGCCGGCTGAGATCGGGAATTTCGCTCAACCACTCCGCCGAACGTCGCAGACGAGGGGCTTGCCAGATGCCCAAGACATAGCGAGCCTGCTGGGCGACTTCTGGATCTGGGTTGCGCAGCAAGGTTTGGGCCAACAGGATGGCCTCCTGCGTTTCGCCAAGGGCCTCTTGGGCCAGGGCCTGCCAGAGCCGTAGCTTACCCGACTGCGGATAGCGGCTTTGGGCCTGCTTAACCTCCTCTAGCGCCTGCCGGTATTGTCCTCGCTCGAACCTCAACTGGATCAGGGCCAAGTGCTGAGACAATTTCAAGTCTTCGGGAAGCGTCATGCTCAGGATCCGCAGGCTAGGTCAGCTTCTGTTCTACCCCAAACCCCACCAGCAACAGCTCCTGCAAAGGCTGACCCTGAGGGGGACGTTGGTAGGTAAGGATCTGCCGCAGGCGCAGGCGCGGATTCAGTAGAGTGATGGTATCTACAGCAACCACACGAGTGTAGGTGGTGGTCATCACCAGTTGCAGGGATCCGGGATCAAACCGGAAAGCCGCCACCATCGGGCGATCTTCCTCATAGGCCCGATCCCGCAGGTAGTCTCCCTGCAGCCCCAAGGGGGTTTCCTGCCGAGGGACGAACAGCATGTTCAGCTCTTGCCCGGCCTCCTCACCCTTTTCGGAAACCGTCTCAAAAGCCAAGTGAAAGCCCAAAAAACCATCCACGTTGTGGTTGGGGTAGTTGTTGTCGGCGAGCACCTTGTGCTTGAGCTCAGGGGTGAGGGTGCGAATGGTGAACTCGGTGCGGGAGCGCTCCACCTCGCCACGGTCTAGGTAATGGTAGGTGCGCTCTGTGCGCCAAGCCCCAATGCAGCAGTTGAAAAAGTGGTGAAATTGCTGGATGGCGTTCATGCGGGCGGGAGCGGACAGAGTCAGAAACCGGCGCTGGAGCCGAGAAGTGGCCCAGAAAACCCTGCCTCTGATCCTAAAACGAATTGAAAACAAACAGGAATCCAAATCCTAATGCCAACGATTGAGATCTGGGTCTGGAGCGGGATCTCCTCCCTCACCCACTTTTGGCCACCGGGATCCCTTGGGTCTGCCCCAACAACTCCAAGGCTCGCTGGAGCTGGATGTCCTCCGGCCCGGCCAAGGTTTCTGCCGTCAGGGGAATGGATCCCTCCGCCACCACCACATCGGGCTGGATCCCCTGGCGATGGATGTCGTGGCCGCTGGGGGTAAGGTACTTGGCCGTGGTCACCGCCAGCCCCGAGCCATCCGCCAGCTCCAGCAGGGATTGAATCAGACCCTTGCCAAAGGTGCGCGTTCCTACCAGTTGGGCTCGCCCACTATCCTGAAGTGCCCCGGCCAACACTTCACTGGCACTGGCGCTGCCCTGATTTACCAAGACCACCAGCGGCGCCTCTGTGAGCACCTCGCCGGTGGCGGGAATGCTGTCTTGAATGCCGTGGCGATCCGTCACCAGCACAATGTCACCCTTGGGGATCCAGAAGCGGGCGATCTCAATGGCCGCCTGCAAGAGTCCCCCCGGATTGTTGCGCAAATCGAGAATGTAGCCCCGCACCCCTTGAGCTTCTGCGGCCCGAATGGCTTGGCGGACTTGAGCGGCAGCATTGCCGTTGAACTGGCTGAGGCGAATGTAGGCCACCGATCCCTGAGGCAGCTCAAAAAAACGGGTGCGCACGGGGTTGATGGTGATCGATTGGCGTACCAGCTCCACCTCCCAAATGCGATCCTGCCGCTTCAGCTTCAAGGTAACCGGCGTGCCACTGCGCCCCCGCATCCGCTCGGCCACTTCGTCCAGACTCAACCCCGCCACCGGCACCCGATCCACCGCCAAAATCTCATCCTGGGGTTGGATCCCGGCCTGCTCGGCAGGAGTGCCCTCCATGGGGGCAATCACCCGCACAGCGCCTTGCTCGTCGATAGCAATCTGCAAGCCGACACCACTCAGCTCGCCGGCTGTAGAGGTCTGCAGGCTGAGGTAGTGCTCTCTGTCCAGAAAGCGGGTAAAGGGATCCCCCAGAGTGGCCAACATCTCCTCGATGGCCTGATAGGTCTGCTTGCGCTCCTTTAAGGGCCGGGAGAGAAACCGTTGCCGCACCTGCCACCAGTTTTGCCCGTTAAACCCCGGATCCACATAGGCCCGATCCACATAGGCCCAAGCCTGCGCCAGCAGTTGCTGCTCTTCTCCCCAGCGGCTGGCCTGCCCTGGACAGGCGCCAATGCCCAAACTCGCCCAGAGCAAACACCCAAGCAAGACAATGCGGATCCCCCACCCTCTCCAGCGGATCCCTGTGTATCTCGGCTTCTGCACAACCATCGATCCCAAAAAACATTAAGAAACATGAACAAAACGCAATATCAAAAGCTCGTCTGGCCTACTGGGATCAAGATCTTGGTTCCCAAGCTGAGCCCGGCGCCAGGATAGTGTTAAAAGATTGTGTTACATTGCTGAGGAGAGTGGGCTTGCCCCGCCCTCGAGATCCAATTTCAAGAATTGCAGGCATTATGAGCAAAGTTTACGACTGGTTGGACGAGCGGCTGGAGATTACGCCTTTCGTCGACGACGCAACGGGAAAATTCATTCCGCCTCACGTTAACATCTTCTACTGCCTCGGCGGGGTGACGCTGGTGTGCTTCTTAATTCAGTTTGCCACCGGCTTCGCCATGACGTTTTACTATCGTCCGACGGTGGCCGAGGCTTTTGAGTCGGTGAACTACATCATGACCCAGGTGAACTTCGGCTGGCTGCTGCGCTCCATCCACCGTTGGAGTGCCTCCATGATGGTGCTGATGATGATCCTACACACCTTCCGGGTTTACCTGACGGGGGGATTCAAGAAGCCCCGCGAGCTGACCTGGGTAACCGGTGTAATCTTGGCGGTGCTGACCGTCTCCTTCGGCGTTACCGGCTACTCCCTGCCCTGGGATCAGGTGGGCTACTGGGCAGTCAAGATCGTCTCCGGTGTGCCCAGTGCCATTCCGGTGGTGGGCGACTTGTTGGTGCAACTGATCCGGGGCGGCGAAGCAGTGGGTCAAGCTACCCTGACTCGTTTCTACAGCTTGCACACTTTCGTGTTACCTTGGCTGACTGCGGTCTTTATGACCATGCACTTTTTGATGATCCGCCGCCAAGGCATTTCTGGGCCTTTGTGAGCAAGGTTTGACTCCCAGCAGTCTTTGACCGTCCCGGCAAATGGGATCTCTAACTGCCCCTTTTTCAGAACTTTTGCCCCTAGATAAGGAGAACTCTCATGGCTGTCTCAAAACAGGTGATAGCGACCGAGGCCATTACCCGCAAGGTTGACCTAGACAATCCCAAAGTTGTAGCCAAGCTGAAGAAAAACATGGGCCACATGACCTATGGTGAGCCCGCTTGGCCCAACGATTTGCTCTTTATGTTTCCGGTGGTGATCCTGGGCACTATTGGAGTGATCGTTGGCCTGTCAGTCATGGATCCGGCAGGTGTAGGGGAGCCGGCGGATCCCTTTGCTACGCCTCTGGAAATTCTGCCGGAATGGTATCTCTACCCCGCCTTCCACATCCTGCGGATTGCTCCCAACAAGCTGTTGGGAATTGCTCTGATGTCTGCCATTCCTGTGGGTCTCTTGTTTGTGCCCTTCATCGAAAACGTCAACAAGTTCCAAAACCCCTTGCGCCGCCCAGTGGCGACAACGGTGTTCCTGATCGGCACCTTGGTCACCCTCTACCTGGGCATAGGTGCCACCTTGCCCTTGGATAAGTGGGTCACCTTGGGCTTGTTCTAGAGGAACATCTGGGACTGCAGCTTGGTGGGTTGCTCGCTCGAGAGTGCAGCAGGTCGGTGGCCGGGCTGCACTTTCTCTTTTGGAGAGCTTTTTGGAGAAGTTGTCTGCAAACCTGTGTGCCAAGGGATGGGCCAGCCCGCCGAAGTGGTAGTATCTCTACGCCCTCGTTTTCAGCTTGACTGCCCATGAGCGCTCCTTCTCCCACTGCTCGAACCTATCGGATCACAGCCCTTGCCGGAGATGGCATCGGCCCCGAAATCATGCGGGTGGGACGAGCCGTTTTGGATGCAGTTGCCCGGCAGATGGGATTTGCTCTCCAGTGGCAAGAGGGCCTAATCGGCGGGGCTGCCTACGACCAGACTGGGGATCCCTTGCCGGCAGAAACCCTGAAAATGGCTCAAGAGAGCGATGCCGTTTATCTGGCTGCTGTCGGCGACTTCAAGTATGACGCTCTGCCTCCTGAGAAACGCCCGGAGCAGGCCTTGTTGGGTTTGAGGGCGGGGCTGGGGCTGTTTGCCAACTTGCGCCCGGTAAAAGTCTTCCCTCAACTGGTGGGGGCTTCCTCCCTGAAGCCAGAGGTGATCTCAGGGATCGACCTGGTGGTAGTGCGGGAGCTGACGGGGGGCATTTACTTCGGCCAACCTAAGGGAATCTTCACGGATGCCCAAGGATCCCGGCGTGGCGTGAACACCATGGTCTACAGCGAAGCTGAGGTGGATCGGATTGCCCGAGTTGCCTTTGAGCTGGCCCGCAAACGCCGGCGCAAGCTCTGCTCGGTGGACAAAGCCAACGTTCTCGAGGTGTCGCAACTGTGGCGGGAGCGGGTCAATGTCATTGCGGCTGAGTACCCGGAGGTGGAACTTTCCCACCTGTACATCGACAATGCCGCCATGCAGTTGGTGCGCTGGCCCAAGCAGTTCGACGTCATCCTCACGGGCAATCTCTTCGGCGATATCCTCTCCGATGAAGCGGCCATGCTGACCGGCTCTATTGGTATGCTGCCCTCTGCCTCTCTGGGATCCTCTGGCCCCGGCCTATACGAGCCGGTACATGGGTCGGCTCCCGACATTGCCGGACAAGACAAAGCCAACCCCATTGCCCAGGTGCTCTCCGGCGCCCTGATGCTCCGCTACTCCCTGGATCAGCCGCAAGCTGCCGACCGCATCGAACAGGCGGTAGAAGCCGTTTTGGCGCAAGGGTACCGCACCCCAGACCTCTACTCTGAGGGAATGACTTTAGTGGGTTGCCAGGAAATGGGGGAAAAGTTGGTGGCAGCCCTGTCCCAGCAGCAGGCGCAATAGCCTTTTTCGGGGCCACAGGCTACAGCCAAGGCAGACGTGCGGCGATTTCCAAGCAATTTCCAATTGTGGGGATCCTTGGAGCTACGCCCAACCGGCTTCGGGGAGAAGGTCGACCTCCTCGGTGGTTTTAATGGCCTCTTCCGGTCGAGGTGTGGCTTCTTGGCAGCGCTCCATGGCTTGAAGAAGCAGGGCTTCCCCTTCCTGCACCGTCTCAATGCGACAGAGGAGAGCACGGAATTGAGAGGCTCCGGCAAAGTCTTTGATGTACCAAGTCATGTGCTTGCGGGCCTGACGGATGCCACGTTCTCCCTTGTACTCCCAGAGACCGCGCAGATGCTCTAAGGCCATTTGAATCCGCTCCAGGGGAGTGGGGGCCGGTCTTTCTTGACCGGTTTTCAGGAAGTGATCGATTTCCCCCACCAGAAAGGGATAGCCCATGGTGCCGCGGGAGCACATCACCCCATCGGCTCCGGTTTCCTCCAAACACTTCACCGCTGCGGCTGTCGAGAAAATATCCCCATTGGCGATGACGGGAATGCGCAGGTGCTGTTTGACGCGGCGGATCCAGTCCCAGCGGGCTTTGCCGTTGAAGCCTTGGGCGCGTGTCCGGGCATGCAAGGTGAGCAGTTGCGCCCCTGCCTCCTGCAGACGGTGGGCAAAATCCAAAATGTTGATCTCCTGATCCGACCAGCCCAGGCGCGTTTTTACGGTTACGGGCACCTCCACCGCTTTGGCCACCGCCTCCACAATTCGCGCTGCCGTGTCGGGATCGCGAAGCAGAGAAGAGCCGCCGCCGTTTTTGGTAATCTTGTTCACCGGGCAGCCCATGTTGATGTCCACCAAGGTCGCCCCTTCGTCCACCGCCATGCGGGCTGCTTCCGCCAGAAAGTCGGGCCGACAATCAAACAGTTGGATGCCAATAGGCTGCTCCCCCTCGCCAACCTCCATGATGCGGGGCAACTGGCGGGCATAGTGCAAGCCAGTCGCACTGACCATTTCCGTGTAGACCAAGCTGTGGGGGGCAAAACGGCGTACCAGCCCTCGAAAGACCTGGTCGGTTACCCCTGACAGTGGCGCCTGAAAGACGCGACTCAAAACCTTCACCCCACCGATATCGAGGGGTGGGGATAGGCGGGCTTGGAGTTCCGGCGAAAGCTGCAGGCCCATCGGGATCCGGAGAAAGCTATCCCTCTTTGTTGACAAAGTAAAGAAGACCCATGATGCGCGCTCGTTTGATCGCGGCGGTGAGCTCCCGCTGTTGTTTGGCAGTCAGGCCGGTGATGCGGCGGGGCAAGATCTTGCCTCGCTCGGTAACAAATTTCTTGAGCAGCTCCACATCGGTGTACCTAATGGGCTCTCCCGGCTTAATGGGAGACAGGCGGCGGCGAGCGTAAACCATAGGTCAGGAGAACGGCGAAACGGCTTGAACTACTTAATCTCTTTGTGGACGGTGTGGCGGTTGCAGTGGGGGCAGAATTTCTTCAGCTCTAAGCGGGCTGTTGTGTTGCGGCGGTTTTTGGTGGTGGTGTAGCGGTTCACGCCTGGAGAGCGCTTGTTGACGTTGGTGCGGCACTCCGTACACTCCAGAGTAATGATGATGCGGGCACCCTTTGCTTTAGCCATGACGGATCCCAAGACGAAGGTAAACGGCAATGAGGAAACTGCAATCCCAGATCCTGAGGCTGGAGATGGGGGTTTACCTCGATAAGCGCGATCACCAATTATCCAACTTTTCCTTGACGGAATCAACCCAAGTTTTCACTTGCTTGCCCGTTTGTTGCCGTAGGCTACGGGCGTTGCGATCCACATCTTTGCTCAGGCGCTGCAACTGCTTGGACAGATCCCGCACGGTGTCATTGCGCTGGGCTTGGCGCAGCAGGTCGCGAGCAGCCGATTTGACGTCGTCAGCAGCGTCCCCCTCTAGGATGTCCTGCAAAAACCGCAAGACTTTTTCATCCAGGTGGTAGCCCCGCTCCGCTTCCACCACTAGGGTACGTCCGGCGCGGTCGTGAATGGTTTGGCGTTTTTCCTTGTCGAAGACGGCAAACAGCCCATCCGCAGCCAGAGGCACCAGCAGGGCCTCCGTGAGCACAAAGAGGGAGAGCACTCCCTCTCGAGCCAGAGAGCGAACCAGGTGCGGCGAGGCTTCGGTCTCGGGATCCAGGGTTTTGATGTTCAGCAGCCATTTGCCGAGGCTTTGGCCCTCAGGGCGGGATTGGAAATAGCCGCGGTTCACCAGCCAGGTAGCGAAGAAGGCGATATAGCCGACCATGTCCACGGCGCTTGCATTGGCCCCTACCAGAGCAGCCAAGCCTTGGGCTAGGTAGGAGATCCCCAGCCCCAGCCCAAAGTCGAGGGCAAAGGCCCCTATCCGTTTACTCCAGGGAGCCAATTTCGGCAGGGGTTCTCCCTCAGCAGCCGTTTGCGGGACTGGCCGCTCGGCTTGAACCGGGGGCAGAGAGGTGGCAGGAGGCAAAGCGCTGAAGGCTCGCCATTCGTTGGCAGTTTGATCCAGTTGTTCGGTTTTGGGCCGCTCTGGAAATGGGGGACGTTCGGGGTAAGGTCTGGGATCCGTCATTGCCGGTTGAGACAGTCAGTTCTACCATTCTAGCGAGGCAAGCCCACACCCACCGGCAGAGGGGACGGGCTGCGACGGGGGATCTCGTAGGTCAGCCGATCGCGGGCCAGCAGGGTATTGGGAAAAATGGCCTGAGCTTCTGCCAGCAGGTCTTCCAAGGTAATGGGGGCCTCTGGGGTGTAGCGGGGGCTGAAGTGGGTGAGGATCAAAGCTTGGGCCTTGGCTTCGGCGGCCACTTGGGCGGCCATGGCGGCGGTGGAATGCTTAGAGCGGCGGGCCAGCTCCAAGTCAGCCTGAGCGTAGGTAGCCTCGTGGATGACCAGATCCGCAGCCCGGGAGAGATCAACAGCATTGCGGCAGAAAATCGTGTCGGTGCAGTAGGAGAATTTGCGGCCCGGAATGGGATCCCCGACATAATCCCGTCCGTGAAAGCAGCGGCCCTGCCAGATGATGGATTGGCCGGCCTTGAGCTGCCCATACAGAGGGCCAAAGGGGATCCCATCGGCCTGGGCTTTGGCCACATTAAAGCTGCCTGGCCGATCCTGTTCCACCACGCGGTAGCCGAAGGCGGGCACCCGGTGATCCAAGGGCGCGCAGAAGACGGAGTATTCCGGCTCTTGCAGGATGAGACCGGTTTCGACGGTGTGAACGCGGAAGCCGTAGGGGATCCGGGTCTCGCTGTAGCGCAACACGGCCTTCAGGTACTCTTCCAGACCTGGTGGGCCGTAGATATCGATGTGCTCAGGGGTGCTGCCCAAGCCACAGGAGGCCAACAGCCCCGGCAGGCCGTAGATGTGATCCCCGTGCATGTGGGTGATGAAAATGCGGCGCAACTGGCTGGGGCGCAGCTCGTCTAGGCGCAGCAACTGGTGCTGGGTGCCCTCGCCACAATCGAACAGCCACCATTCCGACCGCTGGGGAAACTGCACCGCCACCCCAGAGACATTGCGCTGGCGGGTGGGCATGCCGGAGCTGGTGCCCAAAAAGGTGATCCGAATGGCGTTGGGATCTGTCACAGGGGCAAAACCTCAAGGATTGGGATCCCTAGCTTACCAATTGCTCTCGCTGGCCGAGAAAAAACCCTTGATAGGATGGGGAGTAGAACGTACCCTTGAGCCTTCTCGTCATGATCACCCTGACCGATAGCGCCATCCAAGAGTTGAAGCGCCTGCGCAGCAAGTACGAAAAAGAGGGATCCCAGCCCATCCTGCGTCTAGGGGTCAAGCCAAGCGGCTGCTCTGGCCTCTCTTACGTAATGAACTTCGAGTCTCAGGCCAACCCTGACGATCATACCTTCGACTTTGGGGATATCCAGGTGGCAGTGGATCCCTTGAGTATGACCTTGATCAGCGGCACCACCGTCGACTTTTCCGAGGATCTGCTGGGGGGCGGTTTCCGCTTCAGGAACCCCAATGCAATAGCTAGCTGTGGGTGTGGCACCTCCTTTGCCACTGCTGAGACTGCTGCTGTCGTTGGTCACTAAAGTCTCAATCGCTGCCTCCCACCCGCCTTTGGGCGTCAACGGTTGGAGGGCTCTAGGCTGGGCAGCCAAAGGACAAACCAAGTCCATCCCTTCTGGCTGGTGACCCGGATTTGGCCCTGCAGATACTTCACCCACTGCTTCACCAAGGCCAGTCCAAGGCCGCTGCCCGGTTGCGCCCAGGGATCCTCAGAAGGCACACGGTAAAAGCGTTCGAAAAGGTGGGGCAGGTGTTCAGGCTCGATTTGGGCGGTATTGCCGACTCTTAACTCAACCCCACCGGGAAAGGCTTGCACCTCCAAGCGGAGGGTTCCGCCCGGCTGGGTAAACTTGCAGGCATTTTCCAGCAGTTCCTTCAGGATCAGGGTTAGCCGCTGCGGGTAGCTGTAGAGCACTGCCGGGAATGAGGTCAGCTCTGCCATCTCCAGCTTCAGTTGCCGGGCTTGAGCCCGTTCTCGCACCCCGTCGAGCAGGCTTGTGCAAAGGCT
Source organism: Thermostichus sp. OS-CIW-30 (assembly GCF_054060215.1). Taxonomy (NCBI): domain Bacteria; kingdom Bacillati; phylum Cyanobacteriota; class Cyanophyceae; order Thermostichales; family Thermostichaceae; genus Thermostichus; species Thermostichus sp. OS-CIW-30. The sequence continues at coordinate 93,809 of NZ_JBSSCZ010000003.1, forward strand.
GTGGAGATCGATGGCGGCAGCCGCAGAGCTCAACTCTTTGGCTTCTAGGCTCTGCAGATCCAGCAATCTGTTGATTAGCTCAGTTTCAGCCTGACACTCTTCCAAAGCGATGCGGTGGTATTGGCACTGCTTCTCGTTGAGAGGAGTGCGGCCCAACAGTTCCAGGGCCAACTTGATCTTGGTGAGGGGAGTGCGCAGCTCGTGGGAAACGCTGGCCAGAAAGCTATCCTTAAGGCGGCTGAGCTGCTGCAAGTCCTGTACCTGGCAGGCCAGCTGGGCGGTACGTTCCTGCACTTTGGCTTCTAGGGCTTGGTTAAGTTCCCGCAGGTGGCGTTGGGCTTGGCTGGCCTGGATCAGGTGACGGATACGCCGCTTCAAGACCGACCAGCGAATGGGTTTGGAAATGTAATCGCTGGCCCCGGCAGCAAAGGCTTCATCCACGCAGGACTCATCTTCCAGCGCCGTGACGATGAGAATGGGCAGATCCGAGTTTTGAGCATGGAGGCGGCGACAGCACTCAAACCCATCCACATCCGGCATGACCGCATCCAGCAAGACCATATCCACTGGGTGTTGAGCGGCTAGCTGCAGACAGACTTCGCCGCTGCTGGCTTCTAGAACTTGGTAGCCTTCTCGCTCAAGTGCATAGCAAACCACGAGCCGCTGGCTGCGCTCATCGTCCACCACCAACACCAACGGCTTCTTTTCAGGCGAGGGGGATCCCGCCTGGGCCTCAGGAACCGCCGGCGAGCTGGCCGGAGGGTGGGGATTGGGCCTCAGCATAGGCATTGAGAGGAGAGGGAGAAAGGCTCTGCACTCAGGAGGAGAGACTGAGGGTAACTTGCCGATATGCCACCTCCAGCTGCTGCACGGTTTGCTCTATAGTATCCCATTTTACAGAACTGGCTAGCTCGGCATGGGCCAGCTTTTCCAACTGCTGACACAGCTCAGCCAGACGTTTGGCGCCCAGGGTGCTGCTGCTGCCCTTGAGGCGGTGGGCCAGCCGAGCAATGGCTTGGGGATCCCGCTGCTCCAGGGCCTGCCGCAGGGATCCCAATAGAGCTTCGCTGTCCTGCCGGTAGATTTGGACCATCTCCTGCCAGGCTTCTGGAGAGCTGAAGACTGCCCGCATCTGGGCGAGGATAACGGGGTCGAGGGGCGGATCCTCTTCTTGGCTGGCCGGGATGGGAAGGGGAAGGGATCCCTGAAGAACCCGGACTAGGGCGGCTGGCTCCAAGGGTTTGGTTAGATAGCCATCTACCCCAGCAGCTTGGGCAGCAGCACGGCCTTCCGAAAACACATTGGCCGTGAGGACGACAATGCGAGGCTGGCGCTCAGGAGGCAGTTCAGCGCGGATGCGACGGGTGGCCGAAAGACCATCCAGCTCCGGCATTTGCATATCCATCAACACCAGATCGTAGGGTCGCAGGCGCAGAGCTTGGACGGCTTCCAGACCGTTGCCGACTATGTCGGGCCGGTAGCCCAATCGCTCCAGCATGAGGCGAATCACCTTCTGGTTAACCGGGTTATCCTCTGCCACCAGGATCTGAAGCGGGTAGCGGCTGGCCAGGGTCGCGTCCCAAATGGAGGGAGGAGCGGCGGGAGAGGAAGATAAGGAGGAAGGAGCTTTTTCTCCCACAAGCCCCAGCAGCAGCTTCCGCAGTTGGGAGGCTTTGACCGGCTTGGCCAAAGCGGGGAGAGGGTCTGCTGTGGAGATGAAGTTGCGCCCCGTCAGCACTAGCGGTAACAGGCGGGGTTGCGCTGTCTGCAGGTCAGCCGCCAAGGTTAGGCCATCCCGGTCTGGCAGGGTGGCATCCAGAAGGGCCAGGTCAAAAGAATGGGTTCTAGCTGCAGCCTGGGCTTCTGCCGCCAAGGCACAACAGGTTACCTCCATGCCCCAAGCTCTCAGCAGTCGGGCCAACAGCTGCCGTTGGCTGGCGTTATCTTCCACCAGCAAGATCTGCTTACCGGCCAAGCTGGGATCCGGCGCAGCTGTTGCCGATGGCTCCTGGTCTAACCTCTTCAGGGGAATGCGAAGGGGAATGCGAAAGCGAAAAGTGGATCCCTGGCCCGGCTGACTTTCCACCCCGATTGCTCCCCCCATGAGCTGGCAGAGACGCTGGCTGATGGCCAAGCCCAGGCCGGTGCCCCCAAACTGGCGGCTGATGGAGCTATCCACCTGGCTGAAGGGCTTGAAGAGGCGATCCAATTTTTCGGGGGGAATGCCAATGCCTGTATCCCGCACCTGAACGTTGACCCATTGCTTTTCAGGATCCCTCTCCCCGGCCTCGACGGTCACCACCACCTCTCCCTGGGGGGTGAACTTGATGGCGTTGCTGAGCAGATTGGCCAGGATTTGGCGCAGCCGGTTGGGATCCCCTATCAAGGTTGGCGGCAGGTTGGGATCCACCCAGGCCACCAGTTCCAGATCCTTGCTCTGGGCTTGGGCGGCCATCAAATCCAGCAGCTCCTCCACCAACTGCGGCAAGGAAAAGGGTATTTCCTCCAGTTCCAGCTTCTGGGACTCGATCTTGGAGAAATCGAGGATGTCGTTGATTAGGTTCAGCAGCACCTCGCCTCCATAGCGGATGGTCTGTACCCAATCCTGCTGCTGCGGATCCAAGGAGGTGTCCAGGAGTAGACTGGTCATCCCCAAAATGGCGTTGATGGGGGTGCGGATCTCGTGGCTGATGGTGGCCAGGAACTCGCTCTTGGCCCGGCTGGCGGCTTCGGCAGCTTCCTTGGCTGCTTTCATCTGCTCTTCTGCCAGCTTGGCTACGGTGATATCCCGTCCGGCGGCGTAGAACAGGGATCCGGCCAAAGAGGCTCGCCACTCGATGAAACGATAGCTGCCGTCCTGGGTGCGGTAGCGGTTGACAAAGTGATCCAGCCGTTTCTCTTCGACAAGCTGCTGCATGGCCGCCTGTGTGGCGGGGACATCTTCCGGGTGAACCCACTCCAAAAAGGGTCGGCTCTGCAGCTCCTGCAAAGAATAGCCCAGGGTGGTCTCCCAGGCTCGGTTGAGACGGCGAAAGTACCCTTGGGCATCGGCAATGCAAAGCAAATCCAGAGCCACCGAGAAAAACTGCTCCAGCTCCGCTTCTGCCGACTTGCGGGCAGTGATGTCCACCGCGGTAAACACCCAACACGGGATCCCGCGCAAGACAAGGGGCTGCACAAACACGTCTTCCCAGACAACTCGGCCATCCTGCCGCTGCCAGTGCCACTCAAAGCGGGCGGATCCCTGCTGGCGGGCTTGCTCCAAGTAGGACTGCAGCGAGAACTCCCCGCCCCGAAGAGCCCGGCGATAGGGAGACTGCTCGGAAGCGTCGAAGGCCCGCAGCTCCTCCAGGCTGGAGAAGCCATAGGCCGAAATGGCTTGGGAGTTGGCCTCCAGGATCTCGCCGGTCTCGGCATGGCGGATGAGGATGGCCACAGCGGCATTCTCAAACAGCGCCCGGAACTTCTGCTCGCTTTCCTGGACGGCCTGCTGGGATCGCACCCTGTCGGTTACATCGCGGACGATCACCACCACCTCTTGGGGGTTGAGGGGCACAATGCGCACCTCTTCGTGGCGGGTCTCTCCTTGAATCTCAATGCTTTGGTCGTAGCGCTGCCGCGTCTGGGTAGCTATAGCCTGCTGAACAAAGAAAAGCCGCCGCTCGGCCAACTCCGGTGGCAAAAGCTCCTGCAGGGATCGGCCCACGTAGGTGTCGGGTGAGCTATAGGGAACAACCTCGCCCCCCCAGACAAAGCTCAAGCAAATGCCCTGGCTATCCAGGCGGAAGATCAAGTCGGGAATGGCTTCTAGAATGGCTCGCTGCACTTGTTCAGCGGCTTTCAAGGCCAGCTCCGCCTGCTTGGCTTCTGTAATATCCCGCACGATTGCCAGGACTTCCTGGCTGTTGAGAGGGACAATGCGGGCCTCTTCGTAGCGTACCTCCCCTTGAACTTCAATGCTGTACTCGTAGCGCTGTTGGGTTTGGGTGGCCAGGGCTTGCTGAACATAGAAAAGCCGCTGCTCGGCCAGCGCTGGCGGCAGAATCTCCTGGAGGGATCGACCTAAGTGGCGCTCTGCTGGGCAGTCAAGATGGACATCGCCGCCGGAAATAAAACTCAGGCAGATGCCCTGGCGATTCAGGCGAACAATAAGGTCGGGGATGGCTTGGAGAATGGCCCGCTGGGTGGCTTCCATTTCTCTAAGGGCCAACTCCGCCTGTTTCCGCTCGGTGATATCTCGCACCAGGATGTAAACTTTGTCTCTCCCGTGAGCGACAACGCAGGCTCTCCGATAGCAGCGGATCCCCGGCTCAATCTCAACTTCGTACTCTAGGTACTGCGGCGTCTGGCTGACCAAGGCCCCCTCCGCCAGAGATGGATACTGCTCTTTCAGCGAGCCAGTAAACACGTCTTGGGCGCGGCAACCCACGTAAAACTCAGGCGGATGTCGGGTGGGAACGTAAGGGGAAGGCTTGCAATGAAGAATGACTCCCTCGGCGCTGAGCTCAAAAATCAAGTCGGGAATGGCCTCGTAGAGGGCGCGGTAGCGAGACTCGCTTTCCTGTAGAGCCCGCTCCATCTTGACCCGCTCGCTGATGTCGCGGCTGGTGATGAGGATCCCATCGCCCACCGGCACCACTTGGTGATGGATCCAACTGGCCTTCAAGCCCGGCTGCCCCGAAATGGGGAACTCCTCTTCCAGAGGAATGCCGGTTTCCACCACTCGCTTGTATTTCTCAAAAAAGCCCCCCCAGCGGTTGATGGGCAGCAGCTCGCACAGCCGCTGGCCGATGATCTGCCGGCGCTGGAGGGAAATGAGCTCTTCCCCCTTGGCGTTGACATCCACAAAGACAAAGTCGCGGATCTCGCGGGTAACGGGATCCCGCACCGCCTCCAGCAGGTAAATAGCATCCAAGCTGGCTTCCAAGGCTGCCCGAAAACGAGCCTCTGGGCTGGGGGTGCCTCTAGGAGGTTGGAAGGGAAATCTTCGAGAAAGGGATCCCAGGATCCCTCTGAAGACAGAAAGCGGCTGACTTTCCCCCAGGCTGACGCCAAGCAGCAGGAGAGCCAAGAAGAGGGATCCCAGCAGCCAAAAGGCAAGGCCAGAGGGATCCACCAGGCCCACCGTTTTCCCTACCGCCCATAGCTCTCTGTGCATAGAACCCAGAGATTCCTGCCCCCTTTCCACAGTATCCCAGCAAGTCTTTCCAGCTTATCTTGGAGGTCAAAAGGGGAAGCTCAGCTAACTTGCGGAAATGGCCTCTATGCAATGGGCAGGATTCCTCAAGAGTGGCTTTTTGGGGAAATGAGTCTTGGCTCAAAGCTTTGTTTCTGGGTGCAGTAGGGAGAGAGACTCTTTATTGTGAAGATGCTTTATTGTGAAAAATAATTGTGAAGATTCAGCGGGATCCCTTGCGCCAGCGGCAATAGAGTTTTTCCAACTCCACCCAGACCATAACCACGGTGCTAGAGCCCAAGCAGATCAAAAGTTCAGTGCGGGTTAGCTCCTCTGTGCCAAAGAAGCTGCGCAAGAAAGGCACATAGAGCAGAGCCAATTGCAAGAGCAGAGTGGTCAGGACCGCGCCCAGCAGGTAGGGGTTGGAAAAAGGGTTGGTCTCGATGGTGAGCTTCTCGTTGGAGCGCACGGCCAGCGCATGGCCCATCTGGGCGATACACAGGGTGGTGAGGACCATCGTGCGCCAGTGGGGGATGTAGGCTTCCACAATGGCCATCATGAGGATTGTGGAGATGGCAAAAACCACGCCGATGCGCACCATGTAGGCTCCCAGCCCCTGGGCGAAGATGCTCTCTTTGGGGTTGAAGGGGGGGCGCTGCATCACCCCTGGCTCCGCCGGTTCCAAAGCCAAGGCCAGAGCGGGCAGGCCATCGGTCACCAGGTTCATCCACAGGATCTGTAGGGGCGTCAGCGGCACATCCCCCAAGCCCAGGATGGGGGCAGCAGCCACTGTCAGCACCTCACCGATGTTGCTGCCCAAAATGTACTTCACAAAGCGGCGGATGTTGCTGTAAACCACTCGCCCTTCTTCAATGGCTGCCACGATGGTGGCGAAGTTGTCGTCCAGCAGCACCATATCGCTGGCCTCTTTGCTCACATCGGTGCCCGTGATGCCCATGGCAATGCCGATATCCGCTTGGCGCAGGGCAGGGGCGTCGTTGACCCCATCCCCGGTCATGGCCACGAACTCGTTTTGCTTTTGCAAGGCCTGGACAATGCGCAGCTTGTGCTCGGGGGCGACGCGGGCATAGACCCTGACGGTTTGTACCGTTTGCAGCAGCTCCTCGAAACTCAAGCGGGAGAGGGTACGCCCGTCAATCGCCTGATCCTCCGACTCGAGAATGCCCAGCTGGCGGGCAATGGCAACAGCTGTCAGTTGGTGGTCGCCGGTAATCATCAACGTGCGGATCCCGGCTTCTCGGCAGCGGGCCACGGCCTCTCGCGCCTCTGGTCGCGGAGCATCGTGCATCCCCACCAAGCCCAGCCAAACCAGGTTGTGCTCCACCTCTTCCCCGTTGTCCGGGATCCGCTCTAGCCTCTGGGTGGCTACCCCCAGAACCCGGATACCTTGGGCGGCCAGGCGGTTGTTGGTGCCGAGGATGGCTTGGCGATCGGTTTCCGACAGCTCCTGCCAAGTGCCCCCTTTCTGGATGCGATCACACCGCTCTAGCACCAGCTCTGGGGATCCCTTGGTGTAGACGCAGTAGCCGCCGTTTTCTTGGATCACCACGCTCATGCGTTTTCGTTCCGAGCTGAAGGGGAGCTCCTGCACCCGTGGGTAGCGCTCCTGTAAAGAGCCTTTGTGGAGGTTGGCCTTGGCGGCTGCCACCAGCAGGGCGGCCTCGGTGGGATCCCCCAGGATGGACCAGGTGGGCGTTGAAGGGGGGGAAGAAACTGCAGACCGAGGGTTACGCCCGGCAACAGGTTGGAGACTGGCCTGCAACAGGGCATCGTTGCAGAACACCACGGCCCGCAAGATGGCCTGCAGATCCGGGGCGCTCCCGGGATCTATGGGCTGGCCGCCGCAGTAGAAGGATCCCTTGGGAATGTAACCGCTGCCGCTGACGTGGTAATGGCGGTCGGGGGTAACGATGTCGGTCACCACCATTTTGTTTTCCGTGAGGGTGCCGGTTTTGTCGGAGCAGATGGTGGTCACGGATCCCAGGGTCTCCACTGCCGGCAGGCGGCGGATGAGGGCATGGCGGCGCACCATGCGTTGGGTGCCAATGGCCAGGGTGACAGTGATAACCGCGGGCAGCCCCTCTGGTACCACGGCCACGGCCATGCTCAAGGAGGTTTCCAGAAGCGAGGTGAAAGGGGCCATGCTCCCGGCTTGCAGCAGCCCTATCCCCACCACCAAGGCCACCAAAGCCAGGGATCCCGACACCAGCACATTGCCCAGTTGGCTCATGCGCCGCTGCAGGGGAGTGGGCTCGTTTTCCACCGTTTGTAGCAGCTTCGCCACCTTGCCCAGCTCCGTGTTCATGCCGGTGGCAGTAACCAAGAGGATCCCTCGCCCCTGAATCACTTCGGTGCCCATGAAGGCCATGTTGCGCCGTTCCCCCAGCTCGATGTCCGGCGGGAGTACGCAATCTGCCTGTTTGGTTACAGGGGTGGCTTCTCCGGTCAAAGCTGCTTCCCGCACCTGCAGGTTCACGGCCTCGGCCAAGCGCCCATCGGCTGGGATCTGTACCCCGGCTTCCAGCAGCACGCGATCCCCCGGCACCAGTTGGCTGGCTGGAACTTCTTGCCACAGGCCATCCCGCTCCACCCGCACAGTAGGGGAGGCCAGTTTTTTCAGGGCCGCCAGCGCTTTTTCCGCCCGACTTTCTTGCAAATAGCCCAGGCCACCGTTAAGGCCAACGATCAACAAAATGGCCAGGGCATCTTTGGGAAACTCGCCTTCTTGCAAGTCCAAAGTGGCTGAGATCGCCGCTACGGCGATCAGCATCAGCAGCATGATGTTGCGGAATTGATCCAGCAGGACTTGCCAGGAGCTACGGCCAGAAGTGGTGATCAGCTCATTGGGGCCATATTGCCGCTGCCTCTGGATCACCTGCTGAGTGGTGAGGCCACGATCGGGATCGGTCTGCAACTTCTGGATGGCAGCGGCGAGGGTGAGGCTATGCCAGGCAGGAACAGAAGCAAGGGGGGATCCATCCGGTGGGATCATCGCGACCACTCGAGGGTTCTTGCCGCATTTTGACATACTCCCCGCCTTCGAGGGGGAGGATTCTTGTCATCTCCCCAGTTGTTCGGGCCATAGCTCTTCTGGCGCCAGCGGCTGGGATCATCTTCAGAGCGCCAAGCCCACGACGAGGATCGAACTCGTGACCTCCCCCTTACCAAGGGGGTGCTCTACCACTGAGCCACGTGGGCAAAGCCGATGGTGGGCCGAGTTGGATTCGAACCAACGTAGGCGTAAGCCAGCGGATTTACAGTCCGCCCCCTTTAACCCCTCGGGCATCGACCCGTTGACACCGGTCTTTCATCATAGCAGAAGGTGTTGCGTAAGTCAGACACACTCCCACTGTGCCAATTGTCAGCCATCTCAAAACCGAGGAGTCAGAGTCGAAGCGGAACGAGGCAGCCCCAGAGCTGGGTATAAAGGGATCGGGTTAGGGCTGGGCACTTTTCAAGACAAACTGAATAAGGAACTTGATATCGTTTAAGACAGTTTTCTGACTCCTGACCATGATTTCGACCCTCGGCACTCCCACCCATCCAGAGCAGACCCTTTCCCCCAACCAGTCTTTGCGCCCCTTGACCAGCCGTATCAACAGCCGGGGGCACTTGGAAATTGGGGGGTGCGACGTGGTGGAGCTGGTGCGCCAGTTTGGATCCCCTCTCTACATCCTGGACGAATGGACGCTGCGCCGCGCCTGCCAGCTTTACCGCGACACCTGGGCCCGCTGCTACGCCGGGGGATCCCGGGTTTTGTACGCCACGAAAGCCTGGAACTGCCTGGCCATCTGTGCATTGGCGCTGCAAGAAGGGCTGGGGTTGGATGTGGCTTCCGGCGGGGAGCTGTACACAGCCCTGCAGGCGGGGGCCAAAGGTGAAGATCTCTATCTGCACGGCAACGCCAAGTCTCTCGACGAGCTGAACTTGGCCCTGGAGACGGGCTGTACTTTGGTGGTCGATAGCCTGTACGAACTGCAGCAGGTGTCGGCCCTGACCACGCCCGCACGGCCAGCGCGGCTGCTCCTGCGGGTTAACCCTGGTATTGACGTCCACACCCACGAGTACATCCGCACCGGACAAACCGACAGCAAATTCGGCATTGGCCAATGGCAACTGCCGGAGGTGTTTGACTTTTTGGCAGCCCATCCCCAACTGCAGTGCGTTGGGCTCCATGCCCACATTGGGTCACAGATTTTTGATCTACAGGGCCACCGCGACCTGGCGGGGGTGCTGGCCCAGATCTGGCGGCAAGGGCTGGGCAGAGGGTTGCCCCTACAAGAGCTGAATGTGGGTGGGGGCCTGGGGATCCGCTATATCGAATCCGATGATCCCCCCTCCATCCCGGAGTGGGTGGAAACTGTGGCAACGGCGGTGCAACAAGCCTTTGCCCAGTCCGGGATCCCTTTGCCCAAGGTGCTCTGCGAGCCTGGACGATCTGTGATTGGGCCGGCTGCCGTGACCGCCTACACCCTGGGAGGGCAAAAGCGGATCCCTCCCAGTGATGACCTGCCCCAAGGACGCACCTACATCACCATCGACGGTGGTATGTCCGACAACCCCCGCCCGATCACCTATCAAGCCCGCTATACCGCCCTTCTGGCCAACCGACCAGAGGCAGAGGCCACGCAGCGGGTAACGGTGGCCGGCAAGCACTGCGAGTCGGGGGATGTGCTGTTGAAGGATGTGCTTCTGCCCGCCCCAATGGCAGGAGAAGTGTTGGTGGTTTTGGCGACGGGGGCCTACAACTACAGCATGGCTTCCAATTACAATCGCTTCCCTCGGCCAGCCGCGGTGCTGGTCAACGAGGGAGAGGCCCAGTTGATTGTGCGGCGAGAAACTTATGCCGACTTAATCCGTCAAGATGTCTTGCCAGAGCGGTTGCTGCGTTGAAGGGGAAGTTTGCCCATACCCATCTGGTCAGTAGAGGCACAGCCTTTCCTGGCAGCGCCGACCGCAGCCAACGCACCTCATGCGAGAAAGACTGGAAGACAGCCAGGAGGTGAGTGGTAGGCTGGTCTGGGGGCCGCAGTCCAACAGGGGTTCTGAGGTGCAGAACGGCACCAGGCAGAAGGTCCGCAATGAGGGGAGCGTGAACGGGGTTTTTCGCCATGCTGGCGGCCTTATGGGCTTGGCTACAGCAGTTTAACTTTCTCAGCCTCTTGGACTGGGCTCTGGCTGTCTTTCTGTTGGCTTTGGCTCTCTACTACACCCGCGAAAGTCGTGCTGGGGTGCTGGTGAGGGGATTTATAGTGCTGCTGGTGCTGTACCTGGCCACAGCCTCTCTCCCCTTGGTTCACCTGATCTTGGATCGCCTGCTCCTGGGCGCAGCTGTAGCCATGGGCGTGCTCTTTCAACCGGAGTTTCGCCGGCTGCTGGAGCAGTTGGCAAGAGCCATCCGCATGGAGTGGCCGAGCAACGCAGGCGATGACGAGGAGGATCCTGAGGAAGATTTGGTGGAAGAACTGGTGCAAGCAGTGCGAGAACTTTCCCAAAACCGCACAGGAGCGCTGATTGTGATTGAGCCGGAGCAACCAATTGACTCGCGGGTGTTTACCGACAAAGGAGTACCTCTCCAGGCGCGGGTGTCGCGGGAGATCTTGCAGACCATTTTCCAGACTTCAACTTTGTTGCATGATGGGGCTGTGGTCATCCATCGGAATCGCATTCGCGCAGCGGGGGTCATCCTGCCGGTTTCGGAGCGGGCCGCCTCCCGACAGCTGGGCACACGGCACCGCGCTGCGATGGGGATCACAGAGCAGACCAATTGCTTGTGTATTGTGGTCTCAGAAGAAACGGGATCCATTTCCCTGGCGGAGGGTGGGCGCATCGAGCGGCCTCTGACCAGTGCCAAGTTACACGAACTGCTGGTACAGCGGTTGCGCAATCCCCGCGATGCCAAAAAACGAGATGCTCCGCTAAAGGGATTGTGGGCCCACCCCTGGTTTCGCAATGGGCCGCTGCGCTGGTGGGGATCCCTTGCCGATCTGACTAAACTCTTTCGCAAACCTGAGAAAACCCTCCCGAAAGACTGATCCCCATGACCCTTTCTCCTGCCCATCTTCTGCAGTTGCCTGCCGACCTAGATCCGCAGTTGTTGCCCCGCCATGTGGCGGTGGTGATGGATGGCAACGGGCGTTGGGCGCAAAAACGGGGCTTACCCCGCAGTGTTGGGCATCAGCGAGGGGTAGCGGCCCTGAAGGAGCTGCTGCGCTGTTGTGATGACTGGGGGATCCCAGCCCTTACCGCCTATGCCTTCTCCACCGAGAACTGGGGCCGGGCCCGCGAGGAGGTGGATTTTCTCATGACTTTGTTCGAGCAGGTGCTGTGGCAGGAATTGGGGGAAATGGTGCAGCAGGGGGTGCGCATCCAGTTTGCCGGCCAGTTGTCGGCTCTGCCCCACTCTCTGCAGGAAACCATCGTGCATGCGGTGGCCTGCACCCAGCACAACAAGGGCATTTGCCTGACGGTGGCCCTCAACTACGGGGGACGACAGGAGATCCTACAAGCCTGCCGCTCCATTGCCACCTTGGTGCAGCAGGGGCTGCTGCAGCCGGATCAGATTGACGAGGCCCTCTTTTCCCAATTTCTCTACACCACCGGCTTATCGGATCCTGATCTGCTGATCCGTACCAGCGGCGAGATGCGCATCAGCAACTTCCTGCTCTGGCAGATGGCCTACACCGAGCAGTATTTCACCCCCATCCTCTGGCCGGATTTCGACCGAGCCGCTTTTCACCAAGCCTTGCTTAGCTATCAGTCGCGGCAGCGGCGGTTTGGCAGGTGAGGATGATCCCTGGTTGGATATCCGTTGCCAACCGGCAGCTAGCGCAGAAAGCTGGTCACCAACCACATCACCGTAAACGTGATCCCCACCAACAGCGCACCAGGAGCATCGCCACCGGTGAGAGGAAGGGCAATGCCGTAGGCCAACATCAGCCCCAGGCTCAGGCCCGCCAGGGCCAAGAGAAAAGCGCGAATGAAGCGGCGCTCTTTGCGGTACAGGAAATAGATACAAGCCATCAGCCCCAAGGCCAGTTGCAGCGAGGGGTACTCATCGGGAGCCAGGATAACCCAACCCCCCAGCCCACCCAGCAGCGCCGCAGGCCAGAGGGCATCGGCGGTAGAGGGGGTATCCAACCAGCGGCTGACCCAGGGGGGATTTTGGGCAGCAGGGCGAGGCAAACTCAGCTCCGGCTCAGGATGGGCAGCCCGTTGTTCGGCGTAGCGAATGCGATCGGGAACGGCGATTTTGCCCTCTTTGCGCAGGCGCAGGCGCTGCATCAGGATGGCATCGTAGGCTTGCTCCACCCGCTCTTGCTGCTGTTCATCGGCGCCCAAGCTGGCCAGGAGCCGAGCCCGCGCCGATTGAATCTCTTCAAAAGAGGCTTCTTCGCTAATTCCCAACACCTGATACGGACTCATCTCAGCCATAGCGACCAGCCCTGTAACTCTTTATCACCTTAACCCAGCCTGCCCGACCTTCGATCCGGCTACGTGACGGGGATCGACAACGGGGATTGAGTTGCCGCATTCCCCAAGGCTACGGATTTGGAGATGGAGGCAAGCTCCGTTTGTAGACATCGGGCCACATACTCAACCGCAGCGTAGGTGGTGGCTTTGCCAAGGCTAAGGCGAATGGATCCCAGCGCCTCGGCTTCTGAGTGGCCCATGGCCAAGAGGATGCGGCTGGGGATCAGTTGGCCGCTGCTACAGGCGGAGCCGGCGCTAATGGCGATCCCCTGGCGGCTTAGGGCCCTGACCAGCACATTCCCCGGGATCCCTGCGGCGCAGTAGCTGAGGTGGTGGGGCAAGCGCTGCTCCAAACGGACGGGGCCGGTCAGCCGCAAACCGGGCACCTCCGCTAGCAACTGGGCCAAATGCCGTTGCAATTGCCGCAGGCGGGCCGTTTCTTGAGATAGCTCTTGGGCCGCCAAAGCTGCCGCCACTCCCAAGCCGACAATGCCCGGGATCCCTTGGGTGCCAGCCCGCAGCCGCCGTTCTTGCCCGCCCCCCCGCAGCAGCGGTCGCAGCTCCACCCCTGGGCGCACGTACAGCGCCCCCACCCCCTGGGGCCCGTAGAGTTTATGCCCGGAAAGGGAGAGCAGATCCACCGGCAGTTGCGCCAGATCCAGCGGGATCCGCCCCACCGTCTGCACAGCGTCGGTGTGGAAGAGCACCCCCGCCTGGCGACAGATCTGACCCAGCTCTGCAATGGGCTGCAGGGATCCCACCTCATTTTGGCCGTGGACGATGGAGACCAAAACGGTATTGGGTTGCAGCGCCTGGATCAAAGTCTGGGGATCCACCTGGCCGGCGGCGTTCACCAGCAGACGGGTGACCTGCCAGCCTTGGGACTGCAACTGGCGGGCAGCATTCTCCACCGAGGCGTGCTCGACGCTGGAGATGATGAGATGTTGGGGAGTAGAGTAGCGCTGGGCCACCCCAAACAGGGCCAGGTTGTTGGACTCCGTCCCGCCTGAGGTAAACAGCAGCGCCTCCGGCTCACAGTTAAGCAGCTCGGCCACCTGCTGCCGCGCCCGCTCCATGGCCATGGCGGCCCGTTCTCCCCACCCGTGCAAGCTGGAGGGGTTGCCCCAGCTTTCCTGCATCGCCATCTGCATGGCCTCGATCACCTCAGGCCGAGGCGGAGTGGTGGCGCTGTGGTCAAAGTAGAGGGCAGGATCCAAACGCAACATGCCAGCTCGACCAGCCGGGGCTCCGTGTTCCTATCTTAAGATCCTTGGCCAGTGTTGCCCAACGCTGGCAGCAGCTTCCCCTTGTTGAGGCCAAACCCGCTGGAGGCAAATTGAGCCTGCCTACTTGAAAAGACTAGTACGCTGGCGGTGCATCACCACCGATTCCACCAAGCCAATGGCCAGAAAATTGGTCAGTAGAGCCGAGCGGCCATAACTTAGAAAAGGCAAAGGCAAGCCGGTAATCGGGGCCAGGCCGATGGTCATGCTGATGTTCACCACCGCCTGAAAGAGGATCATCGCCAGCACCCCAATGGCAATCAGGGATCCAAAATTGTCCTTGGCCCCTTGGGCAATCCAGATCAGCCGCGCACACAGGATCCAGAACAGGATCAGCACCGTCAGGGTGCCCACAAAGCCCATCTCTTCCCCAATGGCGGAGAAAATAAAATCCGTGTGCTGTTCGGGGATGAAGTCCAGCTGGGTTTGGGTGCCCTGCTGGATACCGCGGCCCCAGAGGCCGCCGGCTCCGATGGCAATGCGGGATTGAATGAGGTGATAGCCGGCTCCCCAGGGCTCTTGCATGGGATCGATAAAAATCTCCAGCCGCCGCCGCTGATAGGGCTTGAGAAGGTGCCAAGCTAGCTGACCCAACTGCCCCGAGAGCAGGTTGATTACCCCAAAAGTTACGGCCCCCGTCCACTGCCAGGGGAGACGCCAAGCAGCCAACCCCGCCATTCCCAGACACCAGAGCAGCCAAACCCAAAGCATCCAGCTCAGCTCTGGGCGAGTGTGTAAGCCATAGAGAATGGCTCCCACCCCCGGCGACAAAAGCAAGAGGATCCAACTGCCCTTGGCTCCGGCCCAGTAGAGCATGACCAGCACAATCACCACAAACACCAGGGCAGTGCCCAGGTTGGGCTGCAGGAAAATCAAGATCCAGGGAGGAGCAATGACGGCAACGGCCACCCAAATCTGGCTGAAGTACTTGATCGGCCAGTGGTGCAGGAGAGCAGCCAGGGTAACAATTACCCCCAGCTTGGCAAACTCAGAAGGCTGCACCTGAAAGCCAGCGATGGAGAGCCAGCGCTCCGCCCCTCCCCCCGCCGTGCCGAAAAAGAGCACTGCAATTAAACCTGCCAAGGTCAGGAAGTAGGTGAACCAGTGCCAGCGCAAAAGCCGCTCATACGGGATCCGGGCTACCATTCCCAAAAACACCAGGCTGATCCCGGCCATGATCAACTGCTGCAGCCAATAGTGGCTGATGGGCCGCTCCCAGACTGCGCTGCGGATGGCAAGAATGCCGATGCCTGTCAAGGCCAGCACCGTGGCCAGCAACATGCCATCGAACTCGCGCCAAGGAGCCAAGATCTGCCGCAGAAGCTTTTTCCACCTAGGCTGAGAAGACACCTTTGGGTCAACGTTGCCCAGCAATAGACCCCATCCTCCAAAGCAAGGCCAGCACCAGTTTGACATGCCCCTTGCCCCACTGGCTCACTCTCGACCCCTCTCCCACTGGGGGAGCTATTCCCAGCTCTGCAGTTGCCCTAGCCAAGCGGAGAGGCGGGATCCCACCTCTTCTCGACGCCTTTCAAGATTGGCTGCCGTCCAAATCAGAAGCAGGCCCAGCAGGATCCCAGTGGCCCAGAGCAGCAGCGCATCAGTTGTTACCAACAGCCATCCCTGCCGCAGGATCCCCAGCCCAAAGGCCAGCGTGCCCACGAAGAGATAGGCTCTTACCCGCAAGGCCAAGCCCAGCAGACCCAAGGCCAAACCCAACCCTACCGGCCAAAAGCCCGTCCACCGTTGCCCGTGAGTTTCCACCAGCACCACCAGCAGCCATGTGCCCAAGGAAACCAGCCGCAGCCAATGCCGCCCCCGCCGTCCGTTGGTTTCCTGTAATCCCGGATCCACCTGGGCCACATAGAGCAGGGATCCCACCAGGGGCAGGGCATAGAACGTCAGGGAAGCCCAATCCTGATGCCAGCCGTAATTCCACAGGATCCAGTTGCTCAAGAACAGGCTGACATAGCCCAGGCGCACTTGGGATCTCCAGATAGCCAGCAGGGCATAGTAGGTTGCCCCCAGCAGCAGATTAAGGGTGTTATTTCCTCCCGCGGTTACCAGAAAAGCGGCCAGGGGCAGCACCAGGGCTGTATTCTGCCAAGGAGCCGCCGGCCAGCCCCACCGTCGCCAGGGCAAGCCGTGGTAAACCAGCCCCAGCCCACAGAGCAGGGATCCGGCCCATCGCGCTATGGATAGCTGCGGCAGCCCCAGGAACACACCGCCCAGCAGAACCCCAGCTCCTTGCCATGCACTGAGGTAACCCCAGACCGTTGGCACCCAATTTTGCTCTGTTGGAGATTCTAGAGTTGAGGTTCTCGCCTGTCCGGCGGCATAGGCCACCAGGCCGGATCCCGTCAGCACCCAGAGGAGCTGTCCCCAACGGCTGAGGCGAGGATCGAAAAGGGCAGACCAGAGGACAAGGCTGGCCAGAGCCCAGTTGGCCAAGGCCATCCAGCGCAACCCAGCTCTTTTAAGCTGCAGGGTCGCCGCCAGCCAAGGGGGACAAAAGCCGTAGCCCCAGGCCAAGCTCAGCCCTAACAGAGCGATCAACACCAACCCATTTGCCAGGGATCCCCCAGTTCGCTGGCTGAGGAAGTAAACCCAGCTCTCGTAGGCGGCCACAGACACGCCCCAAGCGCCCAGGAGCCCTTTCCAGTTGGCAGGACGGAGGTCTTCCCGGCCTTGCTCTTGCGCCCGTTGGACCGCCTGTCGACGCCCCAGGCCCAGCAACACGATGGAGAGACCTAAGCTGCCCAAGCCCGTTACCTCACTCCACTGGGCATGGGATCCCAGCCAGCCCAAGCCGGCATAGATCAGCGGCGCTGTCCCCCAGCAACTCAGAGCCTTGACCCGCTGCAGGAGTTGTCCCCCTGAGGACTCCGTCCCACCAGCGCGATCGGGCCGCTCAAAGAGGAGTTTCTCCGGCCCAATCCAAAAGAGGATCCCCAGGCTCAGATTGATGACGGCAAGCAGAGGGGCAACAGGACGGGATCCCTGCACCACCCACAAGAGGCTGCTGGCCACCAACAGCTCCAAAGCCCAGATCAGCCCATAGGACAGCCCCTCCATTACAGACCATGAGATGGCCGACGAAGCCTCCTGACCGCTGCCGCCAGTTGAGACATCCTCCGCCCTGGAAGGAGACGGGCTTTCGCTCTCCAAGCCAGCAGGATGGACACCGCCGTCGCGATAAAAAGCGGGAGCCACTTCCACCCAAAGCCGCAAAACAATGGCCACCAGGACAGTCCCAGAGGCCAGGGTCAGAGCCACTGGGGAATCCAGGTACTTTCCACCACCGATGCGACCTGCTTCTGGCTGCAATGTCTGCAACGTTAGGGCAAGTAAAAGTACGATCCCCAGCAGAAAGCCAAAGCCATCCAGCACCGGTCGGTAAGCTGCCCGAAGGCGGGGAGAGAGGTAGTGGAACGGAGTCCCTAGGCTGTAGCGACAGCCGCTAGTGCTCCGCACCGCTGTCGCGAACAACAGCAGCACCCCCAAGGCCGTCAGCCATTCTGACTCCGTTAAAGCGGGGAACAGCCGATGGATTCCCACCAGACCGAACCCCCAGCCAAACGTCACTGTCAACAGCACCTCTGCTGGAACAACTGCGTTGGCGGTGTGGAGCTCATGGTCGGCGGAGGGGAAAGAGGCCCACACCCACACCTGAGTGGCCATCAGCAGCAACCCCAAGCCCAGACCCAGAAACTCAACCCCCGGCCTTCCAAAGGTGAGTAACTGGGCCAGCAAAAGGGAGAGAACTGCCGGGAAACGCAAAGACCCGCGCTCCGGGATCCCCTGCCGCCAGGAAAGGGATCCCAATCCCCCTTGCTCTGGGCTCTGCAGCCAGCGGGGCATGAACTCCAGGGGAGGCAGGGCCAATACCTGAGCTGCCGTCAAAACAAGAGGCACCAGCAGCCACAGCCAGCCAAAGGATTGTTCACCCGTCGCAGACAACTCGGGGAGCCGTTGCAGCAAAAACGCCAAGTAGCTGGATCCCACCAACACCGACCCTATGCCATCTGCACTTCGCTGCCACAGCCCCACGGGCAATCCCCAAAAGCGCCCTGACCCACCCAGAGCCACCCGCCCTGCCCATTCCAATAGGCCCACCAGCAGCAGAACCACTCCCCAACTGGACAGGCTAGTGCTCCGCACCGCTGGCGCGAACAAGTCGGGCAAAAGCCAGCGGATCCCGGCCAGCAGTGCCCCCACTCCGTAGGCGTGGGTCAGGAGTACCCAAAGAAAGTTGGGAGTTTCTCCTGATCTGGACTTTTGTTGTAGCCACCAGGCCAGGATCCCGGCGCTCAAAAGCAAGTGCCAAAAGCGAATGGCCGGATAGGGAAGGCTCAAGAGCAGCAGGGATCCCCCTAGCCCCAAAACCAAGCGCTCTGTTGGTTCTACCAGCCTAGAAAAGCCTGTCTCACCGGCTTCTGGACCGCTCCTCTGCCAGCGGGCCGCCAACCCCAGCCACAGCACCTCGTAGGGCAGCAGCGCCAACCCCAGCAAGCCCCAAGGGGAATCAAGGGGCTGAAACCAGTTGGTTACTGTAGCTACAACCTCTTGCTGCCAGCTTGCTGGCCACACCTGCCAAAAAGCCCAGCAAGTTTCCAGGCCCAGCAAGAACAGCAACGTCAAATGCACCCTAAGGACTTCGTCCCGCTGGGGCGACTGGGTGTGTCGGCGCAAGCGCCCGATTAAGACATGGATCCCCAGCAGGCTAATCCCCAGCAACTGCCAGCCGCTGAAAGGGCTCTCCGCCAAGCCAATGGCAGCCAGCAGCCAGCCCACCACCAACAGCACCCAGCTCCCCTCCCACCAGCGGGAGAGCATCCCCTCCTGAGCGCCTTCTGCTACGATGTGCGGGGATCCCTGGGGCCATTCCGCTGCTAGCCAACCCAACAGGGCCACCGCCAACCCCAACTGCGGCACTTGGACATGCCCAGACAGCAGCCCCCGTAGGATTAACAGGGATCCGGCAGCCCCGATTAGCCAGATCTTGGAGCCCCGTAATTCCCGAGACCGGCGGCTCCAGGTGTAAATCACGGTGCTGAGGATCCCCAGATACAGGATCCCCAGGACAAAAGCAGGGCGAAGCTCCTGCGGCCCCAAGCTCCAGAAAGCGTGCAAGCCAGAGAGGGCCAAAAAGTTCACCAAGGTTCCGTAAAAGGCATTGGAAAAGGCATTGGGCTCCACACCGCTGTCGCGAAAGCCGGCACCTGAACCCAGCGAGCGCACCCGACCCTCAGCCGTCAACGGGATCCCCAGCAGCAAGCCCAGCGCCAGGATGCGGATCCCCCAAAGGATCCCCAGCCCATCCAGGGCCCACACGTTCACCGGCACCAGCAGCAGGGCAATAGCCTCCAAGGTTTGACCGGTTAGACGCAGCCCTTCCTGCCGTTGGATCCATCCAGCACCTACCCCAAAAGCCGCCGTATAGGCCAAGAGCACCCCATACTGAGCAGTTGGAGAAAATTGCTCCCAGTGGCTGGCCGCCAGCACCCCCGAGGACACCACCACCAAAAACAGGCCCAGCAGCAACAGCCAAGTCACGCTTAGCTCGGACAGCAAGTTCCGCAGCAAAACAGCCAGTGCCGGGGGAGAGGGGGACAAGGACTCCGTCCGAGTAGCGCGATAGTGCTCCGCACCGCTGGCGCGAACAGGTTGAGGGGCAGCTTGGGGCTCTTCTCCCCCCTCGACCGCAGGTTCCTCAACCCCAGATCCGGCCAGGCGAGCATTTCTTTCTCGCACCATCCCTGGGATCCAAATCAAATCCAGGAGCTGTCCGATCCCCAGCAGCCCAAAAGTAAGCAGCCAGAGCAGCCCCGTGCCCCAGCGGCCCAGATAAAAACGGTGCAAGCCACAAATGCCAAGTAAACCTAAAAGCCACAGCACGTAGGCCGAGCCAAGACGGGCCGGGATCTCGTCGCCAGGGGAAACTGCCCCTGGCCTTGCTTCTCTCTCCTCCGCCTCCAGCCGATACTGCTCCACCAGCAGGCGAAAGTGCTCTGGGGTCAGTAAGCCCAGCTCCAGCCAAGCTCGCAAACCTCGCAACACCTGCTGCCGGGATCCCCGAACGGTGAGCTCCAAAAGGACTTGCTCCGAGGAGGGCGAGCGGTCAGATTGCAGCTCCTCTGCTCCTGGAGGCAAGAGGTGATCCTGGGATCCCATGGCCAGATTCCTTGAGCAAAAGGCTTGGGGCTACTGCTACTCTAAGCCTTGCTCTAGCCGGTTGCCATGCCGTTCTCAAATCCTTCTCCTGCTGCGGCAGAGTGTCAGTTCCTGCTGATGCGACCAGCCCTCTAAACCTCAGTTGGGATCCCTGGAATCTCGCTGCTGTTGGTGACGGGGAGTGTCATCATCTGCCCCAGGCGTGAAACGGTGAGCTCCGCCGCCGGAATGGGCTCCGAGACCTGTCCGCCGCTGAACACCATCACTCGGTCGCTGTACTGCAGGATCTCGTCCAAATCCGCCGAGGCAAAAAGAATAACCGTACCCGCTTGGGTGCGTTCCAGCAATTGCCCCCAGACCCACAGCGCCGACTCAATGTCCAACCCTCGCGTTGGGTGCTCCATCAGCAAAAGACTCAGGGGTGTGGGCAAGAGAGCCAACTGGCTGCGCTGCTGGTTGCCCCCCGAGAGTTGCTCCACCCGGCTGTAGGGGTGACCGCGAATGCTGAAGTGTTCAATGGCCGCTTGGGCCTGCTGACGGGCCAGAGCCCAGTTGATCCAGGGATCCTGCTGCTGGAGGGCAAAATGCTCCTGCAAGGTTAAGCCGGGGATCAGCCCTTCCCGCAGCCGATCCGCCGGAGAAAACCCCACCCCACAGCGCAGATAGTCGCCGTAAGGACGGCCTGTCATCTCCTGCCCCCCCAACAGAATCCGGCCACGCCTGGGCGGCAACAACCCTGCACAGGTGAGCAGGAAAGAGCGTTGCCCACTGCCTTCCAAACCGGCCAACCCAATCACTTCCCCCGGCTGCACCGCCAGATCTGGCAAAGCCAAGGCAAACGGCTCATGCCGCACCACCAGAGAGCGCAACTCCAACAGGGGATCCGCCCTCCTTTGCGGAGAATGGGGCCGAGCCGGGGGTGCCAACTCCCGCCCGAACATCCAATCGATCAACCGCTGTTCCAGCAGGGCAATGTCCTCACCTCTAACAGGCAGCTCCCCCACCACCTCCCCCTGCCGCATCACCGTCACCCGATCGCAAAGGCACTCCACATCGGCCAGCTTGTGGGAGACGAAGATCACCGATTTGCCCTGCTCCGCCAACCTTCTCAGAGCCGCGAACAGAAGATCTTTTTGCGCTGCAGAAATGCCCGTCGTTGGCTCATCCAAAATCAAGGTGTTGATCCCCAGGGAAAGCAACCGCAGCATTTCCAGTTGTTGCCGTTCCCCCACCGTCAAACTGCCGATGGCTCCATCGGGGTTGAGATTAAAACCAAACTCTTCACAGGCTTTCTCGAGACGTCTTCGGCTTTCCCGCAGCCCCAAGCCCAAGCGCCCTCGTTGCCCGGCAATAAAGTTTTCCAGTACCGTCAGAGAAGGAAAATCCAAGGGATCCTGGTGCAACATGCCAATGCCCAGGCGAATGGCTGCTGCAGGGCTGTCGATGCGAACCGGTTGCCCATCAATCCAAATCTCCCCCTGATCACAGCGCAGAAAGCCGCTCAGGATTTTGACCAAGGTACTTTTGCCGGCCCCATTCTCCCCAAGCAGGCCGTGGATCGTGCCCGCCTCCACCCGTAAGGACACATCGCGGTTCGCCTGTACCGCCCCAAAACGCTTGTGGATGTGCAGCAGCTCGACCTTCATTCTGCTCATAGTAACCTGCCTCCCCAGAAAATCCCCAAGAATACAGTTGCTGAGGTTGCAAGTGCTGGTGCTACGATAGCGACAGCTCGCCGTTAGGCGTTGGCTACGGACGAGTTCAGCATCGATCTGTGGTTCGCCCTGCCCCTCTTCTCCGCCCTTCTCCCCTGCCACCCATCTCGGATAGCAACCGCCTCAAAATCTTCTCAGGCAGCGCCAACCCGGCTCTGGCTCAGGAGGTAGCGCGTTACCTGGGCATGGATCTGGGCCCGATGTTGCGCAAGCGCTTTGCCGATGGCGAGCTGTACATCCAAATCCAAGAGTCGATCCGGGGTGCCGATGTCTACTTGGTGCAGCCCACCTGCCGCCCCGTCAACGACCACCTAATGGAACTGCTGGTCATTATTGACGCCTGTCGCCGCGCCTCTGCCCGGCAGATCACCGCTGTCTTGCCCTACTACGGCTACGCTCGCGCCGACCGCAAAACGGCAGGCCGAGAAGCGATCACCGCCAAGCTGGTGGCCAACATGATTACCCAGGCGGGAGCTCATCGCGTGCTGGCTATGGATCTGCACTCGGCCCAGATTCAAGGCTACTTCGACATTCCCCTCGACCATGTCTACGCCCAGCCGGTATTACAGGCTTACCTCAAGGAAAAGGGCTTGCTCGACGAAGACATTGTGGTCGTCTCTCCCGATGTGGGGGGCGTGGCTCGTGCCCGTGCCTTTGCCAAAAAACTCAAGGAAGCCCCTCTGGCAATCATTGACAAGCGCCGCCAAGCCCACAACGATGTGGAAGTCATGAATCTGATTGGGGATGTGCGGGGGAAAACTGCCATCCTTGTGGATGACATGATCGATACCGCAGGCACCATCTCGGAAGGGGCAAAATTGCTGCGCAAGCTGGGAGCCAAAGCGGTTTATGCCTGCGCCATTCATCCTGTTTTTTCTGAGCCGGCCATTCAACGCCTGCGGGGTGGCCTGTTTGAAGAGGTGATCGTCACCAACACCATCCCTATCCCTCCAGAGCAGCACTTTCCCGAGTTAACCGTTCTCTCGGTAGCCAATGTGCTGGGGGAAGCGATCTGGCGCATCCATGAAGATAGCTCCGTCAGCAGCATGTTTCACTAAAGTAAGTTTCAAAGTAAGTTTCTCCAGAGTATCGCTAGAGTAGAGTGGGTGCAGAATGGGTGCGCCTGCTCCTTTTCCCTGTGGAGATCAGCCCAACCAGGCACCCCCGATCTGTCGTGATGGACTGGGTTGAGCCAGCTCCTCGGCCAGGTTTTCCCATGTCACCTCCCATTTCTCGCTCGCCAAGATCCGTTGTGCACGGTTTTGCTTTCCCGCGGACTGCTCCCAGGGAAGGGCAGTCCCTTCAAACCGAACTGGGTACAGCGCTGTACCCGCTGTTGCAATTACTGGGTCAACTGCTGAAAGTGCCCTTGGTCTATCTGGAACTGGATCAGCCGGGATCGGATCCCCACTCGTCTTCAAAAGGGATCCTCTACCGGGATCCGCAAGGGATCCCAGCCGGCGAACCCTTCAACCTCAATGCCAGTCCTGGGGCTGAGCAATGGCCTTTTCATGAATCCTTCCTCTTGCAGACTGAGCAGGGGATCCGGTTGGCCGATCTGCACCTGCTTGACTGCCATCCTCGCCAACTGAGTTCCTTTGAACGGGAACAGATTGACCTCGTTGCCCTCAGCCTGAAGCAAATCCTTCTCCAGGCCCAGGAGCATCGGCAAACCCTCGAGCAGCTCCAATCCCAACTGCAGGACAGCCGCAGCACTGCTGCCCGCTACCAGCAGATCTTCGAGAACGCCGTCGAAGGCATTTTTCAAACCACCCTAGAGGGCAAATATCTGGTTGCCAACCCGGCCTTGGCCCATATTTTCGGCTACGAATCCCCTGAGGATTTGATGCACAACGTCTCCGATATTGGCACCCAAATCTATAGCGATCCGGAGCAACGAGCCGAATTCATCCAGCGCATGCTGAGAGAAGGTCAAGTTGTGAATTTTGAACACCAAGTCTGCTGCAAAGATGGCAGGCTAATTTGGATTTCTTTAAATGCCCGTACCATCTACAACGACCAAGGGGATCCCCTCTATTTTGAAGGATTTGTTACTGACATCACAGCATCCCGTCAACTTAAAGAACGACAACAACAATTGGAAGAAGCCCGCCGAGAGAGCGAGCATCGTTTTCTGCAACTGGCAGAGAATACGCAGCAACTGTTTTGGATCACAACACTCTACAGCAAAGAGCTGATCTACGTCAGCCCAGCCTGCGAAGCCCTTTGGGGCCTTTCCGCCGAAGAGGCTTACGCCAACCCCCAAGCCTGGATGCGCCAGATCCACCCCGACGATCGCTGGTTGTTCCCCACCATCCTCAAAGCCCAATCGGAGGGCAAATCCACCGATGTCGTCTTCCGCATTTATCGCACCGATGGCCGCCTGATTTGGCTGCGGGAACGCACCTTTCCCATCGCCGACAAAGAGGGCAAAATCTATCGGGTGGCAGGGATCGTCGAAGACATCACTGAGTCCAAGCAACTGGAAGCCGAACGGCGTCGTATAGAGCAAGCCTGGCAACAAAGCGCCAACCATTTTCGGCAGATTTTTGAGCTGGCCCCCAATGGAATTGCCCTTGTGG
This sequence comes from Thermostichus sp. OS-CIW-30, assembly GCF_054060215.1. Taxonomy (NCBI): domain Bacteria; kingdom Bacillati; phylum Cyanobacteriota; class Cyanophyceae; order Thermostichales; family Thermostichaceae; genus Thermostichus; species Thermostichus sp. OS-CIW-30. The sequence goes on from NZ_JBSSCZ010000003.1 coordinate 118,233, forward strand.
ACTTGCAGGGGCGATTTATCCAGGTCAACGATGCCTTTGCCCAGATTGTCGGCTACACCCCCGAAGAATTGAAACATCGGCAACAACTGGACATTCTCCACCCCGAAGATGTCAACCCACTGCTGGGGGCCAATGAGGCTTTGCTGGCAGGGAAGGTCTCTGTCAGCCAGCGCCAGATTCGCTACACCCACCGTTCCGGCCAGGTTGTTCATGTGCTGTTTCAGGCCACCCTGCTCACCGACGAGGAAGGACAGCCCACCCAGTTTCTCAACCAGGTGATCGACATCAGCGCCCGCGTGGAGGCAGAAATTGCCCTCAAAGAAAGTGAAGAACGCTTCCGCCAATCCTTTGAATGGGCCCCCATTGCCAAGGCCATGACCCACGTGGATGGCACCTATTTGCAAATCAACGCCGCTTTTACCGAAACCCTGGGCTACACCCTGGAGGATCTCAAAGGGAAAACCGTCCTCGACATCACCCATCCCGACGACATCGCCACCACTCTGGAAAACAGCAACCGCCTGCTGGCCGGCCAGGTGCATCAGTGCGAACAGGAACAACGCTACATCCACAAGAACGGCCAAATAGTCTATGCCATTCTTCGCATCACCCTGGTGCGCACGGCCCAAGGGGATCCCAGCTACTTTCTAAGCCAGATTTTGGACATTACCGAGCGCAAGCAAGCCGAGGCAGCCCTTCGCCAAAGTGAGCTGAGTTTACGGGGCATCTTCCAGCAGTCAGCCCTGGGCATTTCCATCGTCGATCATCGGGGCCATTACCTAAAAGTGAACCCCGCTCTGGAAGAGATCTTGGGCTATAGCGCTGCCGAACTGACCCACATGAGCTTCTGCGACCTCACCCATCCCGAGGACATTCAGGAAGATTGGCAACTCTTCCAGGAGGTTTTGAACGGCCAACGGGATCGCTACCACCTGGAAAAACGCTACATCCACCGCAGCGGAAAGGTGGTTTGGTGCCGCCTGGCAGTCTCTGCAGTCCGGGATCCCGAGGGCAAAAACCTCTTCATCATCGGCATTTGCGAAGACATTACCGAAGAAAAACGGGCAAAGCTGCAGATCCAAGCTGCCCTTCAGGAAAAAGAAGTCCTGCTGCGGGAGATTCACCACCGCGTCAAAAACAACCTGCAAATCATCTCCAGCCTGCTGCGGCTCCAAGCTGACCAAATCAAAAGCCGCAAGTACGCCCGCGTTTTTAAGGATGCCGGCAGCCGTATTCAAGCCATGTCTTTGATCCACGAAGGTTTGTACCAATCCAACAATCTGGCCGCTGTGGATCTCAAGCAGTACCTACACAATTTGATCTCCAACCTCTTTCACTCTTACGGGGTAAACCCCGAGAGCATTCGCGCCAACATCCGCGCCGAAGGGATCCGCCTCAACCTGGACGATGCGGTCTTGTGTGGCCTGATCATCAACGAGTTGGTGACCAACAGCCTCAAGTATGCCTTCCCGAAGGGCCGCAGCGGGGAGATAGAGATTCATTTCAGCCAAACCCGCAAATATACTCAGTTGCGAGTCTCCGACAATGGCATTGGCTTGCCCCCGAACTTTGACTTCAAGGAAACTCAATCTCTGGGTTTACAACTGGTTGCAACCCTCACCGATCAGCTACAGGGCAAGATACAATTGAGGAGCAAACCGGGTACCACCTTCATCATTACCTTTCCGAGGAGCGAGCCTTGAAGAGAGTTCCACCCCTTGTCAAAGGCAGTATCCTGGTCGTCGAAGACGAGAAGATCATCGCCAAGGACATTGCCAACGTTCTGAAAAAATTTGGCTACGCTGTGCCCGCCATTGCTTCTTCCGGGGAAGAAGCGATCCGAAGGCTGGAAGAGATGCCGGTGGACTTGGTCTTGATGGATATCGTCCTAAAAGGCGATATCGATGGCATAGAAGCCGCCAAGCGGATCACCGAGCGCTTCAACATTCCGGTGGTGCATCTGACGGCCTACGCCGACGAAGACACCCTCTCCCGCGTCAAGGAGACCCGGCCCTTCGGCTACATCATCAAGCCTTTCAAAGAGCGGGAACTCTACACCACCATTGAAATTGCCCTGCACAACCACCGCCAGAGCCTTGAGAACCGCAAGCTGGAAGAGAAAAGAATCGAGGAGCTGCGGCAAAAACTGCAGCAGTTGCAGCAGTTCACGGACGTGAAGGGCACTCTGTTCAAGAAATTCTTGCAGGATCTGAGCGAGCCCCTCTCGAACCTCAGCTTTGCCTTGGGGCTGCTCAAAGATGCCGAGTCGGAGCAGAAGCGGGAGCACTATCTGCAGGTGCTGGAGGATGAGTTTCGCCGTGAGCTGGAGCTGATCCACCAAACCTCTAACCTGGAAAATCTTTTAAACCTGGAAAATGTTGGCCTGTTGAGCCAGTTCAGCCTGCTGCGTCCCCAGGAGCCCAGCCGTAGTCACCGGTTGGAGGAGGAAGCGCCCACCCCTGCAGCCACGGCCCCCCAAGAGTCGGCAGGCTCTGCCCCCACACCCAGCCCCACTGCCGCCACAGCGCCACGGGCACCGCTGCGCCCCCTCAACCAGACTCAGTTGGCGGAACGTTTGGGGGTGGTGGTTTCCGCCATTACCTATTGGAAATTCAAAACCGGGTTTCCGGAGTGGAGCCGCAGCCGGGATCCCGAGGGCATTTCTTGGCGCTATTCCCCCGATTCCAAGCGCTTTTCACCCGTGCCCTAGCTAGCGTTGCACCACTTCCACCCGCACAGGTGCCAGCCCCGAGCGCACCATCCCCAACACCTCTGCCGCCCGCAGGGAAAGGTCGATGATCCGACCGGGGATAAAAGGGCCGCGATCGTTGATGCGCACGACAGCCTGGCGTCCGTTTTTCAGGTTGGTCACCCGTACCTCGGTGCCAAAGGGCAGGGTGGGGTGGGCAGCCGTCATCTCATGGCGGGTTGGGTGCAGGTCATACCAAGAAGCAATGCCCTCTTGCACAGGCCCAACCACGCGGACAGGGGCGGGTTCCTGTTGAGGGGCTGTTTTCGGCTTGGAACCTGCAACAGCGGCTTTGGCGGTCAGAGCAGCCGGTTGAGGCAGGGCCGGAGCTGAAATGGGCGGGGCATCGAGCAGCAGACGGCGGAGACGATTGGCAGCCAAAACAGCCACATCCACCGGGCGCTGGTTGTCGATCAACAGCACTCCATCGTCGATGCGCAGCAATTCCTTGTTGTTGACCTGAATGGTGTAGAGAGGAACACCCAAGCCTTGTTCGGCCAATTCCAAACCTGCCCAACCTAAGGTGATGGTGGTGTCTTTCAGGGATCCCTGGGCCATTTGGTTGAGCTGGGCCACAAGGGCGCTGGCCCGCATCAGCGGTGGTTCTAGCCTAGGGTGCTCGACAAAACTGACAATGGGCAGATCCCGCACATAGACAGTAACCACCTGTTGCCCGTCCATCTGATAGTCGTAGAGGGTGGAGATGGGCTGGCTGGTTTGCTGCCGTTGCTCGCCGATCTTGAGAATGGGTTCTTCTGCTCGACGGGGCAGGATCGCCTGGCGAGATCGGTTCAAGGGATGATCCAAGTTCAGGGTACCCAGTTTGGCAGGGGCAAGACCCTCGTGGCCGGAGATAGGGGTTTGGGGGGTTCTCGGCAGCGTTCTGACTGGGGCTGCGGCAGCAGTGGCGGGTTGGGAAGGGGGAACGAGGTCGGTGGCCGGGGAGGGCAATTGGGAGTCAGATGACAGCTCCGCTGCTCGGGTGCTCAGGGATCCGGTTCGCGTTGAGGCTTGTGCTCGCGGGGCGAAGCTGCCCAACATGCCTGCCGGCAAGCCCAAAGCCGTGACACAGAGACAGCTGACCAAGCCCATTTTGCGGGCGGGATCCAGTCCCTGTCCAAGCTGTTTCCAATTTCGCATGAGGCCGCGCTCCTCTCCAATCTCGTACAACTTCCAGTGCGACGGTTAAAACAGAAGTTAATGTACCATAGGTTTCTGAGTTGACCCGTTTGTACGGTCGGACACAGGAGCTCAAGTCTTGATAGCATAAGGGATTTTGGCATTTTGGACTACCGCTCAGCAGGGGTTGACATCGATCTGGGCCACGCCTTTGTCAGGGGGATCCGCGAGCGCGTTGAACGGATTCAAATTCCGTCCTCAGGTTCTTCAGGAACCTTGGGCGGCATCGGCGGCTTTGCCGGTCTGTTTGAGCTGCCGACGGGGTATCAAGCGCCGGTGTTGGTGGCGGGCACCGATGGGGTGGGGACAAAGCTGGACATTGCCCAGCAGTGGGGTCAGCACCAGGGGGTGGGCGTCGATCTGGTGGCGATGTGTGCCAACGATGTGCTGACGGTGGGGGCCCGGCCGCTGTTTTTCTTGGACTATGTGGCCACCGGCAAGCTGGAGCCGGAAGCCCTGTGGCAGGTGATCGATGGCATCTTGGCGGGCTGCCAGGAAGCGGGCTGCCAACTGCTGGGCGGGGAAACGGCGGAGATGCCGGGGTTTTATCCCTCTGGGAAGTACGACCTGGCCGGGTTTTGTGTGGGAATTGTGGAGAAGGCGGCCATTCTGGATGGGTCGCGGGTACAGCTTGGGGATCGGTTGTTGGCTTTGCCCAGCAGCGGCCTACACAGCAACGGCTACAGCTTGGTGCGGCGGATTGTGGCCGACCGGGGTTGGCGCTGGGATCACCGGCCACCCGGCTGGGATCGGCCTTTGGCGGAAGTATTCCTCACCCCCACCCGCATCTATGTCCAGGCGGTGCAGCGGCTGCAGTCAGCCGGTGTTCCCCTCCACGGCATGGCCCACATCACTGGCGGCGGGATCCCGGAAAACTTGCCCCGCTGTTTGGCCCCCAACCAGGCGGCGCGGCTGCAGCCCCATAGCTGGCCCGTCCCACAGGAGTTTCTCTGGCTCCAAGAACAGGGCCAGGTGGAGACCTTGGAGATGTTCCGCACCTTCAACCTGGGGGTGGGCTATGTGCTGGTGATCCCCCCTGAGGCGGAAAATCAGGTGAGATCCCTGCTCCCCGAAGCCTTCCCCATTGGGGAGGTGGTGGCGGCCTGTCCAGGGGAAAGCCGCGTTCTGGGACTGGAACAGTGGGGATCCCTCACAAGCCCTGCCGACTAGCCAACCGATGGATCCCCACCAAAAGGGGGAAAGGGATCCCAGTTCCCTCGACTCATCCTCGCCGTCGCTATGCTAAGTTGGCATGTGGCCTCAGCGCTGTTGCCCGCCTTCTTGCCCGAGCCTGCTTCCCGACATTTGTCCTCTTTGGGAATAGGGGTAACTCGGCCTTGGACCGTTTGCTAATCGCTGCTGACCCTCTAGGTTAGGAGTTGCTGATGACAGGTTTACCCACTGCTCGTGCAACCGCGGGTGCCATCGAAGTTGAGCATCTGAGCAAAACCTACGGCAGCTTCACTGCCATCCGCGATGTTTCCTTCCAGGTGAACGCCGGCGAGATCATGGGTTTTTTGGGGCCGAACGGAGCCGGCAAGACCACATCCATGCGCATTTTGGCGGGGTATCTGCCTGCCAGCGAGGGGACGGCGCGGGTGGCCGGGTTTGATGTTCACGAAAACTCGATGGCGGTGCGGCAGCGCATTGGCTATCTGCCGGAAAACCCACCCCTCTACCCCGACATGACGGTGGAGGCGTACCTGCACTTTGTGGCCCAGATCAAGCGGGTCAGCGCTGGCGATCGGCCCAGGCGGGTGGACGAGGCGATCCGGCGGTGCAGCCTGGAAGAAAAGCGCCACACCCTCATCCGCAAGCTCTCCAAGGGGTTTAAGCAGCGGGTGGGCATCGCCCAAGCTCTGGTTCACGACCCGCCGGTGATCATCCTGGATGAGCCCACCATTGGGCTGGATCCCAAGCAGATTATCGAGGTGCGCAAGCTCATCAAGAGCCTGGCGGGGGAGCACACCATCATCCTCTCCACCCACATCCTGCCCGAGGTGAGCATGACCTGCGACCGAGTGGTGATCATCAACCGCGGCCAGGTGGCGGCCATTGGCACGCCTGCCGAGCTGACAGCCCAGCTCCAGGATCGGCAGCAGGCAAAGCTGGTGGTGGGGGCAACCGAGGCAATGGCCATCCGGACGGCCCTGCAGCCTTTGCCCCAAGTGGAGGTGGTGAGCCTACAGCCCTTGGCGGCGGATCTCTCCCGCTGGCAGGTGCAGCTCAAGAGCAACGCTGCCGCGGACGGCTGGATCCCGGAGGTGGCCAGGGTGCTGGTGCAGGCAGGGATCGACCTCTACGAGATAGGCCGCCCGCAGGCTTCTTTGGAAGAGATTTTCCTGCAGCTCACTACGCAAGAGGGATCCGAGGGCCTACTGGAGGAAGCGGCATGAACGGAGTGGTTGCCATTTTTCGCAAAGAGCTGCGCGGCTACTTCACCTCCCCCATTGCCTATGTGGTGGCCGCGGTGTTTTGGGGACTGGCGGGGTTTTTCTTCTTTAATATTCTGGTGCGGGTGATCAGCTTTTCTCAGCAGGTGGATCTTTTCGCCCAGTTCGGCCAGGAGAACAATTTCGACGCGGCCACCATCCTGTCGCAGCAGTTTCTCAACCTCTTGGGCACCCTCTCCTTATTTCTATTGCCCATCTTCACCATGAGCTCCTATGCCGAGGAGCGGCGGCGAGGCACGATGGAGCTGCTGGCTACTTCTCCCATCACCAACTTGGAGGTGGCCCTGGGCAAATGGTTGGCGGTCTGGGTGTTTTTCATCACGCTGCTGCTGCCGCCGCTGGTCTACCATGTGCTGGTGCTGAGCAGCGCCAACCCGGCAGTGGACTACCGCCTGACCCTGATGGGTTATGTGGGCCTAACCCTGCTGGCGGGTAGCGTTATGGCCTTGGGGTTGTTTATCTCTTCTCTGACAGACAGCACCCTCATCGCAGCAGTGGCCACCTTTGGCTTGATTTTGTTGCTCTGGGTGATCGACGCGGCAGCCGGCCAGGAGGAAAACTGGATTGCTGCAACGCTGCGGCATGTGTCTTTGCTGCAGCAATATAGCAACTGGGTGCAAGGGATCCTCAGCAGCAGCAGCCTCATTCTTTTCTTGAGCATCATCGTCCTGGGGCTGTTTGCCACGGTGCAATCGGTGGAAAGCCTGCGCTGGCAACAGAGCTGAGGTCAGATGGGAGGAGTGCGGTGTTCGCGGCAGCGGTGCGGAGCATTATGAAGGACTGGCGCGCGTTAAAGGACTGGACAGGGATCCTGGGCATTGGCGTCATCGCCATCGGCCTGGTGGTGGGATCCGCCTTTACCGGTTGGACGGCTGTGCCCCTGAGCATGCTGGCAACAGGTTTGGCCCTGCTGGTGGTTTGGGGCATCACCCACCGGCAGGAGGTGGGGGTCTTCCTCGGTCTGCGTTCCACCCAGACCAACGCCAACATCCTGGTGGCGGTGGCGGCGATGGCCGTCATTCTAGTGCTGGTGAATGTGGTGGCGGTGCGCTACGACCTGCGGCTGGATCTCACCGAGGAGGGCCTGTTTACCCTGTCGCCCCAAACCCGGCAATTGGTGCAGGGATTGGTGCAACCGGTCAAAGTTTGGGTGGTCACCACTGCGCCGGATCCCAACTTGCGGGAACAACTGGAGCGCTATCGCCGCCTCAACCCCAACCGCTTCCAGTTTGAGTTTGTGGATCCTAATCGGGATCCCTTGACCATTCAGCGGCTGCAGGTGACCCAGAACAACACCCTGGTGGTGGAGGCCGGAGAAAGCCGGCAACAACTGCCTCAGCCCCCTGCCCCTGAGCTGGAGAGCAAACTGACCCCCGTCCTGTCCAAAGTGGTCAACCGAGGGGAGTTGCTGGCCTATTTCGTGCAAGGGCACGGGGAAGTGGGGCTGGAAGCGAGGGAAGGTACTCCAACTCTGGCCCAGGCGGCGGCAGCCCTGGGTCAGGAAGGCTATCGGGTAGAGCCCCTCAACTTGGTGCAATCGGGGATCCCAGAAGAGGCGGATGTCCTGGTGCTGGCGGGGCCACAGCGGGCTTTGTTCCCCGGCGAGGTGGAGAAACTGCAGGATTATCTGGCGAAAGGCGGACGGCTGCTGTTGCTGATCGGGCCGCGGGTGGAGGCTGGCCTGGATCCCTTGCTGGAAGAGTGGGGCGTGGTCTTGGGGGATGACATCCTCATTGAGGTGAGCAGCGTCAGCCAACTGTTGGGGACAGGGCCGGCGGTTGCCCTGGTTACTACCTACGGGGATCACCCCATCACCGCCCCCTTGGCGGCCCAGCGGCTAATGACCCTGTTCCCCCTGGCCCGCTCTGTGGAAACCGAAGCCCGCGAAGGGATCCAAGCCACGCCCTTGCTGCGCACCAACCCGCAAAGCTGGGGGGAGACCAGTCCTGACCTGGAAAGTGGCCCCCTGCAATTCGATCCGGATCAGGACAAGCCCGGCCCCCTCACCTTGGGTGTTGCTTTAACCCGCCGTTTGGACGCCGACCAGGCCGACACAGGATCCCCGCAGGAGGCCCGCCTGGTGGTGATCGGCAATGTCAACTTCGCCCTCAACGGCAACTTGCGGCAGCAGGGCAACCGGGATCTCTTCTTGAACACCCTCAACTGGCTGACTGAGCAAACGGAGCAGATCTCCATCCGCCCCAAATCCATCACGGATCGCCGTCTCACCCTGACCGGTCAAAACTTCCGCTGGCTGGTGCTGGGATCGACGGTCCTTTTGCCCTTGGCGGCCCTGGGTTCCGGAGCTGCCCTGTGGTGGCAAAGACGGTAGAGCTGGAGGAAAGCAGGCATGTTCAAGCGAACCACCTGGATTCTCCTGGGTTTGGCGGTGGCCTGTTTGCTGGGCTACTTCCTCTTGGACAACATCCAGCAACTGCGCCAGGAGCAACAGGCGGAGCGAGCGCGGCTGTTCCATTTTGCCACCGATACCATTGCCCGCATTGAAATCCGCCAACAGAAAGAGGGGGAACCCGTTCGCGGCAGCGGTGCGGAGCACTTGGAAATCCTTTTGGAGCGCACTCCGGAAGAAGAGGGATCCCGCTGGCGGATTGTCAGTCCCATTCAGTCAGCGGCGCTGGACTTCCCCATTGAGCAGTTGCTCAACACCTTCTCCCGCCTCACCCCCCAAATCACTCTGGAGGGGGTCACTGACCTGGCCGCTTTTGGCCTGGATCAGCCGCGACACCAAATCGCCCTTTTCCCCAAAGAAGGGGATCCCTACCGCCTAGCCATCGGCAACGACAACTTCGATGGCTCCGGCTTCTACGCCCAGCCCGAAGGGGGACAGGTGGTGCTTCTAAGCAGTGCCCAGAAGGGATCCCTGTTGCCCTCTCTCTTGGCTTTGCGGGACAAGACTTTGCTTCAGTTTGATACAGCCGAGGTGAAAGCCCTGCAAGTGCAGTTGGCAGAGGCGGAGCCGGAAGTTGTTCGCCTGCAGCGGCAAGACGTTCGCGCCAGCGGTGCGGAGCACTTTACTTGGCAGATTGTCCAGCCCCGCGAGCTGCCTGCCGATGAGATCAACGTCAACCGCTTGCTCAATACTCTGGCCCGCCTGCAGGCCGTGGAGTTCCCCGCCGAGACCCAGACGGATCTAGCCCCCTATGGCTTGGAGCAGCCTTCCGCCCGGCTGACGGTAGAGCTGGAGGGCGGCAAAACCCTGAAGGTCGCTTTGGGATCGGAGAAAGATGGCCAGGTGTACGTCATCACCTCTGAGCACCCGGCAGTGGCCACCCTGCTCACCAGCACCGCCGATATTCTCCGCTCCGACTTGGAAGAGCTGCGGGATCACCGCATTGCCCGCCTCAACGCCAACCAAGTGGGCCAAGTCACCTTAGAATCCCAAGGGGAAAAGGTCACCCTCACCCCTCGGCCTTCAGAGAAGGGATCCTTGGAGCTGCGCTGGGAAAACCCGGAGCGACCGGGCCAGCCTGTGGATCTCGGCTCTCTGTTCTCCAGCCTAAATGCTGCCCGCGCCAAGGAGTTTGTGGAACAGGCCGACGCGGAAGCCCAAAGGGTGTTGTCTGAGCCCGACCTACGGCTGACCTTTGAGCCCAAACCCGACGCCGAGCAGGATCCCTTGGCCCTGAGCTTGGCCGCCTCTGGCTTGCGGGCCTATGTGCAAAGCAGCCGCCAGCCGGACATTGCCGTGATCGAGCTGAGCACCTTCAACAGCCTGGAAACCGAAGTGAATCGCCTCTTGGAAGGCCAGCCGGAGAGCAAGGACTCCGCCCCACTCACGCAACCGCCTTCCACCCCCTCGCCCCCGAGTTCCTAGAGCCTTAGCCAGCAGAGGTAGCTGTCTTCTCCTCCGCAGTTTGGGCTTCTTTTTTCAGGGCTTCCCCTTGTATCGTCAACACCGAGCAGGGGGCGCGGTGCAGCACGTAGTTGCTGACGCTGCCCAGAAACAGCTCGCTCAGGCCGGAGTGGCCGCGGCGGCCCACCACCACCAAGTCCGCATCCCAAGAGCGGGCCAGATCGCAGATGACCCGACCGGGGTTGCCGTAGTTGAGGGTGTACTCAGCGCGGATCCCGTGCTCAGCGGCTTTCTCCACCAGCGAGCGCAGGTAGTCCATCTGGTTTTGCTCGAAGATGGCACATTGCTCCCGGTAGGACTGCCACAGCTCGGCGCTGATGGTGGAGCTGTAATCTACCCCCAGGATCATCGGCGGCTCTGGGGCGCCCGGCTCTTCCTGAGACAGAACATGGAGAATCATCATCTGCGCCTGCATGGCCTTGGCCACTTGGACGGCCTTTTGAAATACTCCCTGGCTCAGCTCCGACCGATCCACTGCCACCAAAATCCTGCTGAACATATTGGCTTCCTCCAGATGGCTAACAGCGGGGCACAAGGCAGAAGCAGCGTGACTTCGGGGTTGACCTCTGACCCCTTTTCCCTCGACTCCAAGCTCCCCTCTGCTCTGCCCCACCTATCTGTGTTGTAGAAGATTTGGGCGAGAAAACCCCAGATATCTTGAACGAACTAGGCAGATTGGCAACGAAAGTTCAGAGATCTTGACACCGGTCAGAAGGCATCGCCTTGGGCTGCCCACTCCAACACCGCCTGCAGCGCCTCGGCCTGCTCTTGCCAGACTTGATCGAGGGGAGTGCCCCGCAGGATTTCCAGCGTTAGGGTTGGGATCCGCCGTTCCTGCCCTGCCCAAGTGCCCAGAGAACCAGGGGTAGGGTAGCCAATGTCGGCGGTAATGGGCAAGCCGTTGCAAGCGGCCATCACCTGGGCCAGCTCAAGGGCAGGGCCGTTGTAGTTCACGCAGGGGTGCGCCTGGCAGGAGTGGGCAGAAAGGATAAACTGGGGCTGAATCCGGGCCAAACTCGTCAACAACACTTGCGTTTCGGGCTCGGAGCCTGGGGCCGATCCGGGCGGATAGCGAGCTTCCAAAGAGGCCGGGATCCAATCTTGGGTGGGCAGATTGCGGTTGAGATCCACACCGTTGGCATTGAGCCGTTGCCCCAGGGCACAGCCATCCGGGTTCAAGCGAGGGATTGCCCATAGGGTCGCTTTCCCGGCCAGGGATCCCCATTTCCCAGAAGCCACATAGCGCTCGATCAGGGCATAGCCCTCCACCTCATCCCCATGTACCCCGCCGAGCAGCAGCAAGGAGCGGCTCCCTTGGGTGAGCTGCCAAAGGTGAATAGGACGTCCCTGCACCGAGTAGCCGATGACCTGCAGGGATCCCAAGGGTTCGCCAAGTTTTTGAGACATGGGGGATCCCGACAAATCTCACAACCTCTAGAACGGGATATCGTTGGGATCTGGTGGGGAAGGGACATCCCCTTCAGAGGATTCCCCAGTTGCCGGTTCACCCATCCCCGTCAGAGAGAGGACGCGAGCGGATCCCAGCTGATGGACACGGCGCGCGGTGATCTCGGCCAGCTTTTCCTTGCGCCCATCTCGCTCCACCACATTCATGTGCAGTTGGCCTTCCACTGTGATTTGGTCGCCCACATGGCAGGTGTCCACCACCCTTTTGGCCAGTTCTCCAAAAGAGGAAACGCGCACCCGGTAGGGCGGCTCATCCGGGCGCAAGCTGGGAAAGCCAATCACCAAGGACGCAACAGCTAAGTTATCAAGGGTGTAGCGCAGCTCTGGCTCAGACAGAACCTCGCCCATCAACACAATCGAGTTCATAACGGAGCCATCCAGGGATAAGGGGCAGCTCAGGGCACTTCCATCATGCCCGCAGGCCAGGATGCCGTCAAACCTAGCCGACGCGGAGAGTCATGTGGCGCAGCACACTCTCGTTGATGCGCAGGTTTTTCTCCCAGGCAGCCACCGCATTGGGTTCGGCTTCGTAGTTGAACTGGATGTACAGACCTTCCTTGAACTTTTTCATCTCAAACCCGGCAAAGCGGCGCTTGCCCCTATTGGTAATCTCCACGTGGGTTACTCCGTTCTCTCGCAGGATTGCCTCCTGACTGCTGAGCAGTTGTTCGAGGGGTTCATCTGACAGATCAGGACGCACAATCAGCATCGTTTCGTAAGCGCGGGGCATGGAAGCAAGTTCTCCTTAGAATCCAGTGGTAGAGACGCAGTGGACTATACTAGCTTTTCTTTCCCACAACCGAAAAGGCCGCGGCTCAATCCCCACACCTCCATACTCTGGCCGCAGCGGCAAATGCAGGTGAGGCTGCTCACAAGAGGGGATCCATTGTCCGATACAATAGGGATTGCTTCATTGGCCGCTGGTTGGCCCGGCCAAGACACGCTGAATCGAGAGTTGGGATTCCAAGCATGAGCGCAGACGAAGTTTACAGCCGTGTTCGTAAGATCGTGTCCGATCAACTGGGCGTGGAAGATGACAAAGTGACCCCAGAAGCCAATTTCCAGAACGACCTGGGGGCCGACAGCCTTGATACGGTGGAGCTGGTCATGGCTTTTGAAGAGGAATTCGACCTGGAGATCCCCGATGAAGATGCAGAGGGGATCGCCACCGTGCAAGACGCTGTTAACTACATCCTCTCGAAGAAAGCTGCCTAGTCTGCCCCCAGTTCTGACTCTATACCCCCGGGCTAACACCGGACGATGGCTACCACAGATCCCGCCACTGCTTACAGACCAACCCGCCGCGTTGTGATTACGGGCCTGGGTGCGGTCACCCCTATCGGCAACTCTCCTGCCGAGTTTTGGCAGAGCTTGCTGGCAGGGCGCTCCGGCATTGGGCCGATTACCCATTTCGATGCCTCCCGCCACGACTGCCGTATTGCCGGAGAGGTGAAGGGATTTGATCCCCTCGACTACTTGGATCGCAAGGATGTCAAGCGCACCGACCGCTTTGTGCACCTGGCGATGGCGGCCACCCGGCAAGCCTTGGAGGACGCTGACTTTCGCATCACCGCTCTCAACGCCGAGCAAGTGGGGGTGATCTTGGGCACCGGCATCGGCGGCATCCGCGTCTTGGAAGAGCAGCAGACCATCTATCTGCAGAAAGGGCCGGATCGCTGTAGCCCCTTCATGGTGCCCATGATGATTGCCAATATGGCTGCGGGTCACCTGGCCATTCATTTTGGCGCCAAAGGCCCCAATTCCTGCACAGTTACGGCCTGTGCCTCTGGCTCCAACGCCATTGGCGATGCCTTTCGGCTCATCCAGAGGGGAGAGGTGCAAGCGGCGATTACAGGTGGCACGGAAGCGGCGGTTACCCCTTTGTCCATGGCGGGGTTCAGTGCCATGAAGGCCCTTTCCACCCGCAACGACACCCCGGAGCAAGCCTGTAGGCCCTTTGATCGGGATCGGGATGGCTTTGTCATGGGGGAAGGAGCAGGGATCCTGGTGCTGGAGGAGTTGGAGCACGCCCGCGCCCGCGGGGCCAAGATCTATGCGGAGATAGTCGGCTATGGCCTCACCTGCGATGCCCACCACATGACCAACCCTGCCCCCGGCGGCGAGGGAGCGGCCCGGGCGATGCGGCTGGCCCTCAAGGATGCCGGGCTTCAGCCTGGGGATGTGCAACACATCAATGCCCATGCCACCAGCACCCCTGTAGGGGATATCGCCGAGGTCCAGGCCATCAAGTCGGTCTTTGGCGAGCATGCCCCCCGTTTGGCCATCAGCGCCACCAAGTCCATGACCGGCCACCTGTTGGGGGGAGCGGGCGGCATTGCCACGGTGGCCACAGCTTTGGCCATCCACCACGGCTGGGTTCCTCCCACCCTCAACTTGGACAACCCCGATCCCGAGTGCGAAGGGCTGGATTTTGTACCCCACAAGGGGCGGCAGATGGCTGTCGGGGCCGCTTTGGTCAATGCCTTTGGATTTGGTGGGCACAACGTCACGCTGGCTTTGCGCCGCTACTCTCCCGATTGAAAGGCTTGGCCTATGTCTTCTCCCGAAAGTTCGTCGCCCTCAGTTCGTCAACAAGCCTTGGCCGCTTTGACGGCGGAGCTGGCGCAGCAAGGCCACCCGCCCGAATATGCTCAGCACATGGCGGCGGCGGTTATTTTTCAAGCGGATTTGGATCTGTGTGCAGCTCAATTGGCGCGGGTGCTCAGTTGGCTGAAGCAAAACCATCCTCAGCTCTATCCAGAGGCAGTGCAATTGGTGGACACCACTCGGGAAGAGTTCGAGCGTCGCGTCCAAAATGGATAGACAAGCCATCTGCTTTGATGCAGTTGGGTTGCGGTCGTTAGCAGAGGGTGATGTCCCCCCTATGGGACTGCAAGGGGTGATCTTGAGCTGGAGTGGAGTGGTGGCCGATGACGAGAACTTGCACCTGCAGGCCATCAACCAACTGCTGGTGGAAGAGAACCTGCGCCCCTGGAACCTGTGCTGGCCGAAGTCGGGATCCCCTGGGCAGCGGGAGCTCTATCGGCTGCAATACCTGGGCCGACCGGATCGAGAGCGCCTGCCGGCTCTGTGGGGGGAGCAGGGGCGGGTGCTCAGCCCCAAACAACTGGAAGAGCTGCTGAAACGCAAAGCCCTATACTACCAGCAAGCTTTGCAGGGGCAAAGGGAGCTGCCTCTCATTCCCGGCCTGAGGGAAACTTTGGAGACGCTGGAGCGGCTGCAACTGAAGGTCGGCCTGCTGTGCGGCCAATCGGCAGCCGAGGTGACCGCTTTTCTGGAGCGTTTCCAGTCCTGTTGCCCGGCCCTGATACAGTTGACCGATGTGGGCTCCTATCGAGTGACGGGGGATGATGCAGGCCCAATATTTTCCCCAGGACACTTGCACCGCCTGCTTTTGCAGCGGATGGAATTGCCTGCCCAGGCGTGTTTGAGCATTGAAGCCACCTACTCCGGCATTCAGGCAGCCCGTTCGGCAGGGATCCCAGTCCTGGCGCTGGCTACCTTCTTTCCTCTGCACATGCTGCAGCGGCGGGCCAATTGGGCGGTGGACGGCTACCACCAGGTGGAATGGGAGCGCATCCAGAATTGGTTTGCCGGCGGCCAAGACCGTCCTTCGACCCCAGAAGCAGAGGCCGGTTCCTGCAAGAGATCCCAGGGAGAGCAGC
Source organism: Thermostichus sp. OS-CIW-30 (assembly GCF_054060215.1). Lineage (NCBI taxonomy): Bacteria > Bacillati > Cyanobacteriota > Cyanophyceae > Thermostichales > Thermostichaceae > Thermostichus > Thermostichus sp. OS-CIW-30. Next base: position 133,641 of record NZ_JBSSCZ010000003.1, read on the forward strand.
CCCAGCCCTAGGGCAGGATCAGCATGCCATCCCCAAAGGAATAGAAGCGATACCCCTGGTCGACGGCCTCTCGGTAGAGATCCAGCAGCCTTTGCCGCCCGATCAGCGCAGCCACCAGCATCATCAGGCTGGAGCGGGGCAGATGAAAATTGGTGACCAGTCCTTGAATCACCCGCCAGGAGTAGCCGGGGTAGATGAATAGATCGCTTTTCCCCTGCCAAGGCTGCAAGGTGCCAGAGGCTGCCGCGGTTTCCAAAGAGCGCACCACAGTCGTTCCCACCGCGATCACCCGCCCCCCTCGGGCTTGGGCTTTTTGGATGGCTGCCACCGTTTCTGCCGGCACCTTGAGCCACTCGCTGTGGAGACGATGCTCGGTTACCCGCTCCGCTTCCACCGGTCGGAAGGTACCCAGGCCGATGTTCAGGGTGATGTAGGCCGTTTGGATCCCTTTTTGGGCCAGCCGCTCCAGCAGCTCCTGGGTAAAGTGCAGCCCTGCCGTGGGAGCGGCCACCGAGCCGGGGTGTTTGGCCCAGAGGGTTTGGTAGTCTTCAGGGCGAACTTGTCCTGAGCCCGGGGATCCGGAAGCCTTGATGTAGGGAGGAAGCGGGATCCGGCCCACCTGTTCCAGGATTTCCTCAAAAGGTTGCGCCCCTTCCCACTCAAACTGCACCACTCGCCCGCCGGTTTCCGGGTCCAAAGCCAGAACAGTGGCCCTCAGCCCAGAGGGGGATCCCTGCTTGCTCCAAAAACCAATCCGATCCCCCACCTTCACCCGTTTGCCCGGCCTGACCAAAACCCGCCAGCTCCACGCCTGATCCGGCAGAGGTTGCGCAGCGGCAGGGATCCCTTCCAGACAAGGCTCCAGCAGCAACACTTCGACCCGCGCCCCAGAGGGTTCCTTGGCCCCGAACAGGCGGGCCGGGATCACCTTGGTATCGTTGAGAACCAGCAGATCCCCCTCCCGCAGGTAGTCGGGCAGATGGCAGAAGCGGCGATGCTCGTGCCTATCCGGGTACACCACCAGCATCCGCGCCTGATCCCTGGGCTCCACCGGCGTTTGCGCAATCTGGTCTGGAGGGAGAGTGTAATCGTAGGAAGCTGTAAGCAGATCGGGATTGGACTCCCTATCGCCCAAAGGCTCAGCCTCACTGGGGGGAGCGGCAGCAGGCGAAAAAGAGTCAGGCATGGAGATGAATCAAGATGGGGTTCTACGTGGATCCAGCATAGCCAACCGGATCCCGCCAACTCTTTCCCTTTTGAGGGAAGCAGCTAAACCTTGGCCACCACCACCTGCTGCGGCTGATCCTGATACTTGCCAGCGCGGTCGGCGTAGGTCACTTGGCAGGGATCCCCTTCCAGAAAAAGAAGCTGGACCACCCCTTCGTTGGCGTACACACGGCAGTCGGCGCTGGAGGCGTTGGAAAACTCCAGAGTGAGATAGCCCCGCCATCCCGCTTCAGCCGGCGTCAGGTTGGCAATCAGGCCCACCCTGGCATAGGAAGATTTGCCAATGCAGATCACGGTAATGTTATCCGGAACTTGCAGCCGCTCCAAAGACACCCCCAACCCATAGGAGTGGGCCGGGATGATAAAGTAATCCCCCATCTCGTCGTGGTGCAGCTCCACCGCTTCCAGATTCTTGGGGTTAAACCGCTTGGGATCCACCACCGTGCCGGGCACATGGCGAAAGATCTTGAACTCCACCGGCGACAGGCGGATGTCGTAGCCGTAGGAAGACAGCCCGTAACTCAAAACGGGCCGAGATTCAACAGCGCGCACCAGCTCAGGGCAGAACGGCTCGATCATCCCTCGCCGCGCTTGCTCACAGATCCAGCGGTCGTTTTTCAACATGGCTACAGCCGGCTTCCTGGAGAGTGAGGGCACATCTGGTGGACAAGCTCCAGTCTTATTGGGACTCCGCCCCCCTGACGCGACCCGTGTTGCCTAGGTCTTTCGGAGCGGAAACTGTTTGCGCTAGCGGTGCGGAGCAACATGGGCTGCTGTAGGCATAGCACTTGTGCCGTTGAATTGAGGGGGATCCAGAGAACAGGCAACATTCCCATCGGCAGTGCGCAGCCCTGGGCCTGGGGTTCCACGTAGGCGCAACTGCGTGATCAAGTCCGCCCGCTCCAGAAACGAATCCGGCATCTCCGGCCCGGTGATCACCATGTCCATGGAGATGGGGCGTTGGTCGATTAAGCTCAGCACTTCCGCTTCTGGGATCAGGCCCAACTTCACAGCCAAGCTCAGCTCATCCAACACCACCAAGTCATAGCGGCCACTCCTGACAGCCTCCTGGGTAAATTGCCACAGCTCATCCAATGCCACCCGCTCCTCAGGCTCTAGGTGAGGTGTATCGATGCAGCGGTGCAGGCGACAACGAACCCACTCCAAGGATCTGCCCAGGGAGAGACGATTTTCGGGCCCCTGGTTGATCCCACCCTTGAGAAATTGCACGATCAGCACCCGCGTTCCCTGGCCTGCCAAGCGCATCGCCTGAGCCATGACGGGCGTAAACATGCCCCGGCTGGGGTGGGTGTAAAGCTGCAGGGATCCCTGGGGAACCAACTGGGCGGAGAGGGATCCATTCTGCTGAAGGAAAAGCTCGCCGGCAGCAGGGCTGGCTTGAGCCGCAGGCTGTTTGGCGCGGGCTACAGGAGCGGCATCCTTGGAGGAAGGCATAGGATTTGGAGAAGCAGTGCAAACCACGTTCTATCTCGCGAGCAGGCTAGAGAACACGGCCCTAGGTTATAGGGCCTACAAGTGGTGGAGAGCGTCGGCTATGGATTCCATGAAACACCACCTGTGCGTATCCGTCAATGAGTCGGTTCTGCTTCTAGCTGGCATACAAATCATTCCCAATAGAGTAATAGAAAATACAATCCTTGCCCATCCTAGCCTTTTGGCACAAGAGGCAATACCTGAAAAGCTTTGACAGGGGATCTCAATAAAATTTCAGGCCTAGCCCAGAAGCTTGTGTGTGGGGCTATCTCACTTGAGTATAGAGGTGCTCTATAAAAATTTGAGAAAAAGATCAATTTCTTCCAAATAAGATTAGGTTGTGTTGATCTTTCATTTGAGCCAAAAGAGAGCACTGACGGGATAGAGAAAACTCAAGAAGTTCCTGGCCAATTTGTCAAAACGAGAACATAGATGCCGGTACTGCTTTAACTTATGAAAAAAGCATTCGATTAAATGCCTCTCTTTATACAGATGCTTGTCATAATGCCGCTGCGTCTTTCTATTCCTTTTAGGCGGAATAACCGCTTGAGCTTCCCCTATCTTCTCAATCAACTTATCCG